>NZ_JBEXJK010000058.1:0-10439 GCF_040609095.1 Kitasatospora sp. NPDC004799 | reverse complement strand
CGACTTTTGGCGTGGTGCGTTGGCGGGGCCGCTGGCGGTTGGGTGCTTGGGGCGGAGTGGGAAGTCGGTCGGGTCGACTTTTGGTGTTGGCAGCCACCCTGCTCGGGCTGGGCTGCCCCGCGGTGCCCATCCTGCGGCGCGGCTGGGCGTGATGGTGGAGTGGGAAGTCGGGCCCGCCGACTTTTGGCGTGGTGCGTTGGCTGGGCCGTTGGCGGTTGGGTGCTTGGGGTGGAGTGGGAAGTCGGTCGGGTCGACTTTTGGTGTTGGCAGCCGCCTTGGCCTGTATGGGCTGCCCCGCCCGTGCGCGTCCTGCGGCGGGGCCGGGCGTGGTGGTGGAGTGGGATGTCGGGCCCGCCGACTTCTGGTGCGAGTTGAGGTGGGCCCGCGCAGCCTGGCGGACGTTTGTGGCCGAGATGTCGGACTCAGGGGACCGCCGGTTGGGTCGTGTCGTAGGAGCGAGAAGTCGGCCCGGCCGACTTTTGGCGTCACGCATTGGCCGGGCCGTTGGCGGTTGGGTGCTTGGGGTGGAGTAGGAAGTCGGACCCGCCGACTTCTGGTGTGGGGGTGAGGTGGATTTGCCCGTGGTGGGTCCGATTCTCGGGCTGGTGGGGCCGGGATGGAGGACTCGGGGAGTGGGAAGTCGGGCCCGCCGACTTTTGGTGCGGGGTGGGGGGATTTTGGGCGGTGGGGAGTTGGGGGCGTTGGCTTTCGGGGTGATGGGGGTTACGGGGCGATGGCTTCGAGGGTGGTGCGGAGGTGGGTGAGGACGGTGGGGAGGGTGGGGAGTGGGGGTGTGGCGAGGGCGAGGCGGAGGGCGTTGGGGTGGTGGGGGGTGGTGGCGAAGGCGTCGGCGGTGGAGATCAGGATGCCCTCGGCGGCCAGGGCGGCGGCGGCGTGGTCGGGGCGCTGGTGGGGTTCGAGGGTGAGCCAGAGGATGTAGGAGGTGGGGTGGGCGGTGGTGGTCAGGCCGGCCAGGGCGGTGCGGGCGACGGCCTGGCGGGCGGCCGCGTCCGTACGGCGTTCCCGCTCCAGGCGGGCGACGGTGCCGTCGGCGAGCCAACCGGTGGCGAGGGCGGTGATCAGGCCGGGGGCGCCCCAGGCGGCCGCGCGCAGGCTGGTGGTGGCGGCCCGGACCAGGTGATCGGGCAGGACGGCGAAGCCGAACCGCAGGCCCGGTGCGACGCTCTTGGAGAGGCCGGCCAGGTAGCAGGTGCGCTCGGGGGCGAGGGCGTGCAGCGGTGGGGGCGGGGCGGCCTCCAGGAAGGCGTAGGTGCCGTCCTCGATCAGGGTGAACCCGTGGTCGGCGGCGAGCCGGACGAGGCGCTCGCGCTGCGCCTGGCCGAGCACCCAGCCGAGCGGGTTGTGGACGGTCGGCTGGGTGTACACCGCCCGTACCGTCCGGGTGCGGCAGAGCCGGTCGAGCGCGTCGAGGTCCGGGCCCGCGGCGGTGACCGGGACGGGGGCCAGGTCCAGTCCGTGGGCGGCGGCGAGCAGCTTGATCCCCGGGTAGCCGAGCGCGTCCACGGCGAGGACGTCCCCGGGGCGGGTGAGCGTGCGCAGGATGCAGTCCAGGGCCTGCTGCGCCCCGCTGGTGAGCAGGACGTTCTCGGGGGCGGTGTCGATCCCGCGGTCCAGCAGGTAGGTGGCCACCGCGGCCCGGTCGTGCCGGTGGCCGCCCGGCGGGTGCTGGCGCAGCAGGGCCTCGGCGTCGCCGGAGGAGGCCAGTGCGCGCAGGGCCTGCCGCAACTGGTCGCCCTGCCCGGGGGAGAGCGGCTGGTTGAAGGAGAGGTCGGCGACCCGGGGCACCGGGAGGGCACGGGAGGGTTCGAGGCCGTCGTAGCCGGCGCGCAGCCGGACGAAGGTGCCGCGGCCCTGCTCGCCGACCACCAGTCCGGCGGCGGCCAGTTCGGCGTAGACCCGGGTGGCGGTGGCCAGGGCGATCCGCCGTTCGCGGGCGAGGGTGCGGTGGGTCGGCAGCCGGGTGCCGGCCGGGAGCGCGCCGGAGCGGATGGCGGTCGCGTACTCGTCGACGATGGCCTTGTAGGAGGGCGGTCGCACCGGTCACCTGCCGTTCCTCGGAGTGCGCGCACGGGCGTACGGGTGAGTGGGGAGTGTATCCAGGACAATAAGTGGATTGTCATGGGCCGGTGTTCCTAGCCTCGTCACATCCAGCAGCGAGGCCAGGAACGGAGCACGCGCCCATGACCATCCGCAGCGAGCGGGACCGGCACGTCGTCACCCTCACCATCGACCGGGAGAAGAAGCTCAACGCCCTCGACTACCCGACGATCGACGCGCTGCTCGCCGAGCTCGACCGGATCGACGCCGACGACACCGTCCGCGCCGTGATCCTCACCGGCGCCGGCGGGCGGGCGTTCAGCGCGGGCGCCGACATCCCGTCGCTGGCGGCCAGCATCGCGGGCGGGCCCGAGCGGGCGCTGCGCGAGTTCGTGCGGCGTGGGCACACCCTCACCCGGCGGATCGAGGAGTTCCCCAAGCCGGTCATCGTGGCCGTCAACGGCCTTGCCTTCGGCGGTGGTTGCGAGATCACCGAGGCCGCCCCGCTGGCCGTCGCGGCCGAGCACGCGACCTTCGCCAAGCCGGAGATCACGCTCGGCTTCCCGCCGCCCTTCGGCGGCTCGCAGCGGCTGCCGCGGCACGTCGGCCGCAAGCGCGGCCTGGAGCTGATCCTCACCGGCGACCCGATCCCGGCCGCCCGCGCCGCCGAGATCGGCCTGGTCAACTCGGTCGTTCCGGCGGACGAACTGCTGGACGCGGCCCGGAACTTGGCGGATCGGATCATCCGGCACGCGCCGACCGCGGTGGCCGCCTGCCTGCGGGCCGTGACCCGGGGGATCAACCTGCCGATCGACGAGGGGCTCGCGGTGGAGGCGGCGGCCTTCGCGGCGACCGTGCCGACCGACGGCGTACGGGACGGCATCCGGCGCTTCCTGGACCGTTCGTCCGCCGGTTCGTCCGCCGATTCGTCGCCCGGTTCACCGTCCGGCTCGTCCTCCGGCTCGTCCGCGCGTTCGGCCTCCTGAGGCCGTACCGGGAAGACCTTGCCCGGGGCGGCCGGGGGCGTGATCACGGCGGGATCTCGGATCTGCTCGCACGCGTGACCGCCTTCCGTGCCGCCTTCGCCCGCCGCCGGGCGGCGGAGGTCGTCGAACTGCCGGACTTCCCAGGAGTGTTCGCCGTCCGGAACGCCGAGTTCGCCCTCTCCGAGGAGCACAACCAGCTGATCGTGGAGGGTCCGGGCACGGACCCGGGGGTGCTGCCCGAGCCGGCCGCCCGGTGGGAGTCGGGCGAGCGGGCCGCTCCGGTGCCGGCGGCGGCGGGGTGGGAGCAGGAGGGGGTGGTGATCCTGGCCAGGTCGACGGACGGCTGCCCGCGCCCCGAACCGGCCGCGCTGCCCGTGGAGTTGGCCGCTATGCGGGAGGCGGCGCTGCGCCAGCAGCGGGAGTGGACCGAGGACGAGGAGGTCGCCCGGCAGCTCACCGACCGCCGCGCCGCCCGGCCGCGCGGGGCACGGCGACACCCTGCCGGCGACCGGCCTGGCACTGGCGGCCGAGGCCGGCATTCCGCAGCTGTTCCTGCTCGCGGGCGCGGCGGACTGGCCGCGCGAGTGGTACGGCTGCCGGGGCTTCGTGGAGCTCGGGCGCAACCGGTCCTTCTCCAGCCGCTCGCTCGAAGGCCGTTGAGCTGCCGAACTGCTGACCCGCTGCAGCCGCTGAGCCGCCGGAGCCGTTGCGCGGCCGGGCGTACGGCGGCCTCGGCTGTCCCGTCGGCCGGTCAGGCCGACGTGCCGCGGCCGCAGTGGGACGCGACGGTGTCGGCGAAGGCGCGGGCGAGCGGGCCGAGGTTCTCCCAGTCCCGGACGGCCCAGCCGGCGGTGAGGGCGGGCAGGTCGGGCAGCGGGAGCAGTCGCAGGCCGGGGTGGCCGGGGCCCTGCCACTGCGGGAGGGCCGGGACGACGGCGTGGCCGAGCCCGAGTTCGGCGAGCAGGATCGCGGTGTCCCAGTCCGCGACGCTGGTGTCGAAGACCGGGCGGACGCCCGACTTCCCCAGCCAGGCCTCGACCTGGGAGCGGGAGACGGAGTTCTGCGGCAGCCCGATCAGCCGGGCGTCCTGGAGGTCGGCGGGCGAGATCAGGGCCCGGGAGGCGAGCGGGTCGCCCGCCGCGACCGCGAGTACCCAGGGCAGGTCGACCACCGGCCGCTGGTCGATGCCCCGGGCCGGGACGCCGAGGGTGATCCAGGCGAGGTCGACCCGGCCGGCGTTGAGCGACTCCAGGCAGCTGCGGCTGGAGACCTCGGTCTGGAACTCCAGGCTGACCTGGGGGAAGCCCCGCCGGAAGGCCACCACGGCCGCGGACATGAAGTGCCGGATGCTGGTGGCGCCGGTGGTGATCCGCACGGATCCGCCCTCGCCGTGCGCGAGTTCGGAGATCCGGCGCAGCGCCTGGTCGATGCCGCCGAGGCCGGTGGCGACCGCCGTGCGCAGCAGGTTCCCCGCCTTGGTGGGGACGACCCCGCGCGGGTGACGTTCGATCAGGGCGAGGCCGACCTCCCGTTCGAGCCGCTTCACGTGCTGGCTGACGGCGGACTGGGTGCAGTTCAGGTCGCGGGCGACGGCGCTGAGCGAGCCGGCCCGGCAGACGGCGGCGAAGACGCGGAGGTCGTCAAGGGTCACGAAGGCCCAAGGTATCGCTTGGGGGTTTCCCAGTAAATCGGCGGATTGACTTGGGTGTTCCGCGGATCGATCATCGAACCAGGGCCCAGGGCGGCAACCCGCCCGCCGCCCCCGCCGGCGTTCCGGACGCCGTGGCGGGTGCGCGGGCGGGTGTCGACCCGCATCGATGTGCAGGCCGCATCGGTGCGCGAAAAGTGATGCACGAGAACGACGCGCGAGAACGGTGACGTACGGAAGCGACGTCACGGAGGGGGGAACGGCATGCGGTACGCCGATGGTCCGGGTACGCGGTGCGAGGTGTTCGTCGGGGCGCCGGTGGAGCGGGTGTGGGAGCTGGTGACGGACATCAACCTGCCCGCCCGGCTGAGCCCGGAGCTCCAGCGGGTCGCCTGGCTGAACGGCGCGGACGGCCCGGTGGTGGGCGCCCGCTTCGAGGGGCACAACAGTCACGCGTCCATGCCCGACTGGCGGACGGTCTCCGAGGTCACCGAGCTGACCGGCGCGGCGGGACCGGTCGGACCGGACGGCCGGAGGGTCTTCGCCTGGGGCGTGATGGACGCGGACGGCCGCTACGGCGAGCCGGTGTCCGACCTCGCCGGGGCGCTGGCCCGCTGGCGCTTCGAGCTGACCCCCGAGGACGGTGGCACCCGGCTGCACCAGTCGGTGGTGATCGGCCCGGGCCGCAGCGGCGCCAGCCTGGTGATCGACGCCAAGCCGGAGCTGGAGGAGAAGATCGTCGACTTCCGGCTGAACGAGCTGCGCACCGGCATGACGGCCACCCTCGAAGGCATCAAGTCGCTGGCGGAGCAGGGGCGCTGATCCCGGCCCGGCCGGCGGTTCGGTGCCCTCGGGCCCGGGAGCGTCGGCCGGTGAGGTCCTCGCCCGCGCGGAACGGGTGACGGCCGGGTCGTCCGATCGGATGACCCGGCCGTCGGTGTTCGGCGGGAGAGTGGAGAGCGGTCGGCGGGGCGGTCCCGGTGACCGTGGTGCGGGCAGGCCGCTACGGCGCGGCCGTCACCAGGAGACCGGGTAGCGGACCGGGTGCCCGCCGATCCGGCCGGGCAGCAGGCCGATGACGACCAGCAGCCCGGTGGCCAGCGCGAGCAGCGGGAGGAAGGGCACGGGGTGCGGGGCTTCCAGGACCACGATCACGGCGGTGGCCGCGGCGGGGGAGTGCGAGAGGCGGGTGAGCATCATCGCGCCCAGCGAGAGCCCGGCGGCGACGGCCGCGCCCCAGGTGGTGCTGCCGGTGACGGCCAGGGTGGCGTAGCCGATCAGGGCCGACATCAGCTGACCGCCGACCAGGTTGCGCGGCTGCGAGATCGGCAGCCCGGGCGCGCCGTGCACCAGGGCGGCGCTGGCGGCCAACGGCGGGATCAGCAGGGGCTGGCCGAGCAGGACGCCCACCCCGACCAGCAGGAGCAGGGTGCCGATGGCGAAGACGGTGGCCCGCAGGGCGTGCAGCGGGTGCGCTCCGGGCGTGGTGGTGGGCGGTGGCGTGGACATGCGTGAGCGGCTCCGGGCGGGGGACGGGGACCCGGAGATGATAAACAGACTGTTGAAGGAAACGTAGGACGTTTTGCCTGTCGGGCACATTCCGTCCACGGCGCCGGACCCGCAGCCGAGTCCGGCGCCGAGTCCGGAGTCGGGCCCGGAGCCGGGCCGTCCCGGGAACCAGAGTGAGAGCGAGCACCCCATGACCGACACGCCCGCCGCGACCCCGCCGTCCGTCATGGTCTTCCGGGACGTCCGGCCGTACGGCGCCGACCGCGCCGCCGACCTGATCGCCGTGGACGGCCTGCTGGCCGAGCGGGTGCCGGACGGGGCGGTGCCGGAGGTGGTCGAGGGCGGCGGCCGGATCGCCCTGCCCACCCTGGTGGACGCGCACATCCACCCCGACAAGACCGCCTGGGGCGAGCCCTGGTACAGCCGCCGCCCGGCGGGCTCGCTGCCCGAGTACGTGCAGGGCGACGTCGACCTCCACCGGCGCCTGCGCACCCCCGTCGCCGACCGCGCCCACCGGCTGCTGAGCCACGCCGTGACGCGCGGCACCCGCGCGGTACGGGCCCATGTGGACGTGGCGCCCGCGTACGGCCTGGACGGGGTGACCGGGCTCGCCGAGGTGCGCGAGCGGCTGGCCGGCGTGCTGGACGTCCAGCTGGTGGCCTTCCCGCAGCACGGGGTCCGCCGGATGCCCGGGGCGGGCGCGCTGCTCGCCGAGGCGGCGGCGAGCGGGCTGGTCGACGCCATCGGCGGGATCGACCCGGCGGGGTTCGACGGCGCCCCGGCCGACGGCTCGGACGGCGAGGGGCCCGCCCAGCTGGAGCTGCTGTTCGGCCTGGCCGAGCAGCACGGACTGCGGCTCGACATCCACCTGCACGACCGGGGCGAGCGCGGCCTCGGCCCGCTGCGCGACATCGCCGCGCGGACCAGGGCGGCCGGACTGGCCGGGCGGGTGGTCGTCAGCCACGCCTTCTGCGTCCCCGAGCTGACCGGCGCCCCGCTCGCCGACCTCGCCGCCGAACTGGCCGAGTCGGGCGTCGGCCTCACCACCGTGGCGCCCTCGGCCCACCAGGTGCTGCCGTTCCGCGAGCTGCGCGCGCACGGGGTGCGGGTCGGGCTCGGCTCGGACGGCGTGCGCGACTCGTGGAGCCCGTACGGCAACGCCGACCTGCTGCACCGCGCCCACCTGCTCGGCTGGACCACCGACGCCCGCACCGACGAGCAGCTCGCCGACTGCTTCGCCCTGGCGGCCGACGGCGGCGCCGAACTGCTGGACCTGCCGGCCGCCACCCTGGAGCCGGGCTCGCCGGCCGACTTCATGCTGGTGACGGGCGAGTGCCTGCCCCAGGTGGTGGTCGACCTGCCGGCGCGCGAACTGGTGGTCCGCGCGGGCCGGGTGGTGGCGCGGGACGGGCGGTTCACGGGCTGACGGGGGCTCGGCGGCCGGTGCGGGCCTCCCCCGGAGAGGCCCGCCGGCGACGGTGATCAGAGGGTGCGGGCCGCGCTGGTCTCGTGGAGGTGGACCAGCGCGTCGTAGGCCGTGCCGATCGCGAGGCGCGGCAGCGGGTCGCGGCGGAACTCCGTCCCGGCGTCGTAGGTCGGACGGGCGGTGTTCAGCCAGGCCCGGGTGGCCGGCGGGGCGGAGCGCAGGTCGACGTAGTAGTCGCGGTACCGGACCCGGTCGAGCGGGTACTCGTTCATGTCCGCGGTGGCCGGCGGAACGGTGACCGTCTTCCAGGCGGCGGCGAACGGGTCGTCCTTGGTGAGGAAGGACCCGCGGTCGAAGGTGAAGCCGATGGCGAGGTAGTCCGCGCCGAGGGCGTCGCGCAGGTACGAGCCCTGGGTCTTGGGGTAGAGGTCGGGGTCGCTGCTCCGGTACCCGACATGGCCGTTGTGCGCGGACAGCAGCACCTTCCCGCCGGTGCGGCGCTGCCACCAGAGGGTGTTGTCGGTCATGGCGCGGTCGCGGAGGTTCTGCATCGCGGCCACATCGGTGCTGTCCTCGAGGTTCATGGCGGAGAAGGCGAAGGTCTGGGCGATGCTCCGGGCGTTCTGCACCGCCCAGTCGTACGCCTCGCCGCCCTCGCCCCTGGCCGCGGTGACCAGCTCCAGGGTCTGCTGTGCCACGGCGGCGTTCTGCCGCCGCTCGGCGAGCGGGCGCGTGGTGATGTAGCCGACGGCGTCGTCGAACGGGCGCAGCCCGGCGTACAGCTGCTCCAGACGCGGCAGCGACGCGGGAGCGGCCTCGCGGACGTAGGAGGTCACCCGGTCGAAGAGCTGGTCGCCGATGGCGGGGAAGTCCAGGTCGTCGCCCACGAAGTGGACCGGGTGCTGCGGGTGTGCGCGGTTGTGGTCGCGCATCCAGTCGATCAGGTCGGCGAACTCCTGGCGCTCCCAAGGGGACGTGCCCATCGTCTCCTTGACCAGCTGCCGGGCGTCGCCGCCGGTGCGGCCCTGGACGTAGTCGTCGATCCGCAGGCCGGAGGACCAACTCGTCTCCAGGGCGAAGGCGGTGAAGCCCTTCTCCTCGACCAGGTGGCGCAGGACCCGCTGCTTCATGGTGAAGAACTCGTGGGTGCCGTGGGTGGCCTCGCCGATCCCCACCACCTTGGCGTCGCCGATCATCGCGCCCAGCGGGCGCAGGTCGGTGCTCCGGCCCCCGGGGTCGGTGGACCGCAGCGGGTGGGCGAGGTCGTTCAGTTCGCGGACCACGGTGGATGTCTGACGGTCCGTCACGTCGACCGTTCCGGGCTGGTCCGCGTGTGCCGCCGGGGCGAGCAGGGCGGTGGTCGCGACGGCCGCCGTGGCGGCCAGCAGGGCGCGTCGACCGATGGGCCTGCCGTGCTTCTCGCTGCGTACGGTCACTTCGGGGGGCTCCTCACATGCGTCGAACCGTCCATCCGTGGAAGCGGCCACGGTGGTTCGAGTGGTTCGCCGACGAACGCGCCGGTCAATGAATAGTCGATCACCGGGAGGCTGCGGCGCGCTGAGGAGTACCACCGGATCGACCGGGGGGAAAGCCCCCGGACGGCCCCGACCCATCCACGCGAGGGGTGTGCCGGGGCCGGTGCCGGGCTGCGGGTTCAGAGTGTGGCGGAGCGGTGGGTCGGTCGGCCGTCCAGGACGGTCAACAGGACCGGGAGCTCCGCCAGTTCGGCGGCCGGCGTGGTGAGCGGGTCGGCGGCGAACGCGGTGAGGTCCGCGCGGTGGCCGACGGTGATCCGGCCCGCCAGTTGCTCCTCACTGGCCGCGTGGGCGGCGTTGGCGGTCATCGCGAGCAGCGCCTCCAGGGAGGTGAGCGCCTGGCCGGGGTTGTGCGGGGCCTGGCTCAGGTCGCGGGTGGGGCGGCGGTGGCAGGCGCCGGCCATGACGCCCAGCGGCGGGTAGGGGGCGATCGGCCAGTCCGAGCCGAGGACGACGGTGGCGCCCGCGTCCCAGAGGTCCCGGCAGCGCCAGGCGCGGTCGGCCCGCTCCTCGCCGAGGCGGCGGGACCAGTTGTCGGTGTGGTCGGCGCGGGTGAAGTCGCAGCAGTGGGTGGGCTGCATCGAGGCGATCGCGCCCAGCTCCGCGAAGCGCCGGACCACCCCGTCCGGCACGGTCTCGATGTGCTCGATCCGGTGCCGGACGGGGGACGGGCCGTGCGCCGTCCTCCCGGTTGCCGCCGCGCCCGGTGCCCCGCCTGTCGCCCCGCCCGGGGCCTCGCTCATTGCCTTCTCGATCGAGTCGAGCGCGTGCCGGACGGCGGCGTCGCCGATGGCGTGGGTGGCGGTCGGCACCCCGGCGCGGTGCAGCTCCTGGACGACGTGGGTGTAGTGCGCCGGGTCCGGCCAGAAGGAGTGGGTGGACTCGCCGTGGCAGTCCGGGTGTTCCAGCCAGGCGGTGCCGTTGTCGATCGTGCCGTCCATGAACAGCTTGACGCCGTCCACCCGCCAGAGCCGACCGCCCCGGCCCTGCCCGCCGATCAGCGCGCGCAGCCCGTCCGCGTCCACGCCGGGCTGGCACCAGGGGGCGACGCGCAGCCGCAGCGGCAGCTCGCCGGCCTCGTCCAACTCGGTGTAGAGGTCGAGGCTGTCGCCGTTGGCGTCCATCGCGTGGCCGCCGGTGAGGCCGGTGGCGGCCATGGCGCGCAGTGCGGCGGCGAGGATCGCGCCGGCCCACGTGGCGAACTCGGAGCGACGGGTGGCTTGATCGTGCTCGGCCTGTGCAGGGCCGCCACCTCAGGCTGGTCGGCCTTCTCGCCC
>NZ_JBEXJK010000057.1:0-28863 GCF_040609095.1 Kitasatospora sp. NPDC004799 | reverse complement strand
GTGCCCGCCTCGCCCCGCTGCTCCAGCGCCTCGTGCCGCTGCCGGACCCACGCCGTGACGAAGTCCTCCTTGCGGCGGAAGTGGTTGAAGGCCGCTCGCCGAGGGCGTGGTCGAGCAGGACGGCGAGGCGGTGCTCGCCCAGGGCGCCCGCCCGGCCGCCGACCCGGTGCTCCCGCTGCGCGCCGCGGCCGCCGCCGCGCAGAACGGGCTGACCGTCTCGTACGCCACGGTGCGCCGGCTGGCCGCCGAGTGCCGCCCGCTGCCGGTGCCCTGGCCGGACGAGGCGCGCGAGCAGCTGGTCACCCTGCTGGGCGCGGGGGAGTCGGCCGTCCCGGTGTGGGAGGCGCTGGAGGCGGAGGGGCTGGTCCGCCGGCTGCTGCCGGACTGGGAGCGGGTGCGCTGCCGTCCGCAGCGCAACGCGGTGCACCGCTGGACGGTGGACCGGCACCTGGTGGAGACGGCGGTGCGGGCCGCCGCGATGACCCGCCGGGTGGCCCGGCCGGACCTGCTGCTGGTCGCCGCCCTGCTGCACGACATCGGCAAGGGCTGGCCGGGGGACCACAGCGAGGCCGGCGAGGTGATCGTCCGCGACCTCGGTGCCCGGATGGGTTTCGGGCCCGAGGACACCGAGACCCTGGCGGTGCTGGTCCGCCACCACCTGACCCTGGTGGACACCGCGACCCGGCGCGATCCGGACGACCCGGCCACCGTCGAGGCGATCACCAAGGTGGTCACCACCGCGCCGGTCCTGGAGCTGCTGCACGCGCTCACCGAGGCGGACGCGCTGGCCACCGGCCCGGCCGCGTGGAGCGGCTGGCGGGCCTCGCTGGTGGACGGCCTGGTGGCCCGGGTGGCGGACCGGCTGGCCGGGGCGGGCGCCCCGCCGGTGGAGACGGCGCCGACCGCCGAGCAGGAGCGGCTCGCGGTCGAGGCCGCCCGGACCGGGCAGCCGGCGCTGTCGCTGCGGGCGCGGTCGGAGGGGGCGCGGCCGGGGGCCGAGCCGATGGGCGTCGAGCTGAACCTGGCCGTCCCGGACCGTCCCGGGCTGCTCGGCACCGCCGCCGGGGTGCTCGCGCTGCACCGGCTGGCCGTCCGCTCGGCCGGGCTGCGCGAGCTGGACCCGGTGGGCGCCGGGCCGGTGCTGCTGCTGTCCTGGCGGGTGGCGGCCGAGTACGGCGAGCTGCCGGAGGCGGCCCGGCTGCGGGCGGACCTGCGCCGGGCGCTGGACGGTTCGCTGGACGTCGCCCGCCGGCTCGCCGAGCGGGACGCCGCCGCCCCGCGCCGCCGGGGCATCCCGACCCCGCCGCCGCTGGTCGCGGTGGCGCCCGCGGTGGCCTCGGCGACCGCGACCGTGCTGGAGGTCCGCGCGCACGACGCCCCCGGGCTGCTGCACCGGATCGGCCGGGCGCTGGACGGGGCGGGCGTCCGGGTGCGCACCGCGCACGTCTCCACGCTGGGCGCGGAGGCCGTCGACTCGTTCTACCTGACCGACGAGTCGGGCCGCCCGCTGACCGTCGGGCGGGCCGGCGAGGTGGCGGCGGCGGTCCGGGCCGCGCTGGGCTGAGCGCCGGTCCGGGGGCTTCCGGACGGGAGGCCCGGGGTCTTCGGGACGGGAGGCCCGGGGTCTTCGGGACAGGAGGCCCGGGGCCTTCCGGACAGGAGGGGGACGGGGGTGGAGACCGTACCCGGGGCGGCCGGATACCCTGGGGGGCGACGACCGTACCGATACCGATGCCGCAGAGGACCCGCGACGACGTGTTCGACACCCTTTCCGATCGCCTCGCAGCGACGTTCAAGAACCTCCGGGGCAAGGGCCGCCTGAGCGAGGCGGACATCGACGCCACCGCCCGCGAGATCCGCATCGCGCTGCTGGAGGCGGACGTCGCGCTGCCGGTCGTCCGGGCCTTCATCAAGCAGGTCAAGGAGCGCGCGCTCGGCGCCGAGGTCTCCGGTGCGCTGAACCCGGCGCAGCAGATCATCAAGATCGTCAACGAGGAGCTCATCGCGATCCTCGGCGGCGAGACCCGCCGGGTGCGGTTCGCCAAGAGCGGCCCGACGGTGATCATGCTCGCCGGTCTCCAGGGTGCCGGCAAGACCACCCTCGCGGGCAAGCTCGGCCACTGGCTGAAGAAGCAGAAGCACACCCCGCTGCTGGTCGCCTGCGACCTCCAGCGCCCCAACGCGGTCAACCAGCTCCAGGTGGTCGCCGACCGCGCCGGCGTGGCCTTCTACGGCCCGCAGCCGGGCAACGGCGTCGGCGACCCGGTGCAGGTGGCCAAGGACTCGATCGAGTACGCCAAGCAGAAGCAGTACGACGTCGTCGTCGTCGACACCGCCGGCCGTCTGGGCATCGACGCCGAGCTGATGCAGCAGGCCGCCGACATCCGCGCCGCGGTGAACCCGGACGAGGTCCTGTTCGTCGTCGACGCGATGATCGGCCAGGACGCGGTCACCACCGCGCAGGCCTTCCTCGACGGCGTCGACTTCACCGGCGTGGTGCTCTCCAAGCTCGACGGCGACGCCCGCGGCGGTGCCGCCCTGTCGGTCGCGCACGTCACCGGCCGGCAGATCATGTTCGCCTCCAACGGCGAGAAGGTCGACGACTTCGACGCCTTCCACCCGGACCGGATGGCCTCGCGCATCCTCGGCATGGGTGACGTCCTCTCGCTGATCGAGAAGGCCGAGCAGACCTTCTCGCAGGCCGAGGCGGAGAAGATCGCCGCCAAGCTGCGCGGCGGCCCGAAGCAGTTCACCCTGGACGACTTCCTGTCCCAGCTGGAGCAGGTCCAGAAGATGGGCTCGATCTCCAAGCTGCTCGGCATGCTGCCCGGCATGGGCCAGATCCGGGACCAGATCAACAACATCGACGACAAGGACGTCAACCGGGTCGGCGCGATCATCAAGTCGATGACCCCGACCGAGCGCGCCGAGCCGGAGCTGATCAACGGCTCCCGCCGGGCCCGCATCGCCAAGGGCTCCGGTGTCCAGGTCGGCGAGGTGAAGAACCTGGTCGAGCGGTTCTTCGAGGCCCGCAAGATGATGTCCGCGATGGCCTCCGGCAAGGGCATGCCCGGCATGCCGGGCATCCCGGGCATGGGCGGCGGCGGGAAGAAGTCCGCCAAGAAGGCCCCGCAGGCCAAGGGCAAGCGCAAGAGCGGCAACCCGCTGAAGCGCGCGCAGGAGGAGGCCGCGGCCGCCGAGCGTCGCGCGCTCGGCCCGGGCGCCGGCCAGGCCCCGGCGGACGGCGGCGCGTTCGGCCTCGGCGCGGGCAAGGGCCCGGCCGACTTCGAGCTGCCCAAGGAGTTCAAGGACATGCTGTAGTCCTCGACCGCCCTTCGGCGGTCGATCGCGAGCGGTCCTGGTCGGCCCGTCGCCCGGTGTTTCCGGGCGGCGGGCCGATCGCGTGTCCGATGATGGGGGCATGCGAGTGATGATCAGGGCCCCGAGGGCCGAGGACACGGCCGCGTACGCCGAGGCGGTCCGGCGGTCCGCCGAGCACATCGGCCGGTGGAACCCGGTGGAACCGGACGGACTGCCCGACCTGCTGAAGCGCCAGGGCTCCGGGCTGCGCACCTTCCTGATCATCGACCGGGAGACCGGCGGAATGGTCGGCAAGGTGAACGTCGCCAACATCGTGATGAGCCGGTTCTGCAACGCCACGCTGGGCTACGACTCGTACCTCCCGTTCAACGGCACCGGGCGGATGACCGAGGGCATGCGACTGGTCGTGGACCGCTGCTTCGCCCCGCAGTCGGCCAACGGGCTGGGGCTGCACCGGCTGGAGATCAACGTGCAGCCGGACAACGAGCGCTCGGTCGCGATGGCCAGGCGGCTGGGTTTCCGGCACGAGGGCTTCTCCCCGCGGATGCTGTTCCTCCAGGGGGACTGGCGCGACCACGAGCGGTTCGCGCTGACCGCCGAGGAATGGCCGGGCGCGACGGCATAGCCGCTGGTGGGAGGTGGTGGCGGAGGGCGTACGGCGGGCCGGGTGCGGCGTTGCGATTGGCTCGCCCGAGCGCCCGTCCGTATTGTCCGATGGGTGACCGAACCCGTGCCGCCACGTCAGACCCCCGACCAGCCCTGGCGTTCGGAGGGTGCTCCACCCCCGCCGCCGCCCAAGCGCCGGATGCCCGGCGGCTGGGTGGGCCTCGCCCTCACCGCCCTCGTGGTGTTCCTGATCTCGGACCTGCTGCTGTCCTTCTTCGGCCCCGCCGGGGCCACCACGATCTCGTACACCGAGTTCAACAACCAGCTGAACAAGGGCAACATCACCAAGATCTACGCCAAGGGCGACGCGATCGAGGGCACCCTCAAGACCGCCCAGCCCAAGCCGGACGGCGGCAAGGGCGACTACACCGAGTTCGACACCCAGCGGCCGTCCTTCGCCGGCGACAACCTCTGGACCACCCTGCAGCAGCAGGGCGTCGAGGTCACCGCCACCTCGCCGGTCCAGCAGCGCAGCTTCCTCACCAACCTGCTGCTCTCGCTCGCCCCGATGCTGCTGCTGATCTTCATCTGGGTGCTGCTCGCCCGCCGGATGGCCGGCGGGCTCGGCGGCGGGCCGCTCGGCCGCAAGGCCCCGCCCAAGCCGGTCACCGCCGAGGAGGGCAAGCGCACCACCTTCGCCGACGTGGCCGGCATCGACGAGGTCGAGGCCGAACTCACCGAGGTCGTCGACTACTTGAAGAACCCCGAGCGGTACCGCAGGCTCGGCGCCAAGATGCCGCGCGGCGTGCTGCTGAGCGGCCCGCCCGGGACCGGCAAGACCCTGCTGGCCCGGGCCGTGGCCGGCGAGGCGAACGTGCCGTTCTTCTCGGCCTCCGCCTCCGAGTTCATCGAGATGATCGTCGGCGTCGGCGCCAGCCGGGTCCGCGAGCTGTTCGCCGAGGCCCGCAAGGTGGCCCCGGCGATCATCTTCATCGACGAGATCGACACCATCGGCCGCCAGCGCGGGGCCGGCGGCGGCATGGGCGGGCACGACGAGCGCGAGCAGACCCTCAACCAGATCCTCACCGAGATGGACGGCTTCAGCGGCTCCGAGGGCGTCATCGTGATCGCCGCGACCAACCGGGCGGACGTGCTCGACCCGGCGCTGCTGCGCCCCGGCCGCTTCGACCGGCGGATCACCGTCAGCCCGCCCGACCGGGAGGGCCGCGCCGCGATCCTGCGCATCCACAGCCGCAGCGTCCCGCTGGCCGGCGACGCCGACCTCAACCAGCTGGCCAAGGTCACGCCGGGGATGACCGGCGCCGAGCTCGCCAACCTGGTCAACGAGGCCGCGCTGCTGGCCGTCAAGCGCCGGCAGGACGCGGTCAACGAGCGGGACCTCTCGGACGCCCTGGAGAAGGTCCAGCTCGGCGCGGTGCGGCCGCTGGTGATGCCGCAGGAGGAGCGCGAGCGGACGGCGTACCACGAGAGCGGGCACGCGCTGCTGGGCATGCTCCAGCCCGGCGCGGACCCGGTCCGCAAGATCACCATCGTTCCGCGCGGCCGGGCGCTCGGCGTCACCCTCTCCACGCCGGAGAACGACCGCTACTCGTACACCGAGCCCTACCTGCGCGGCCGGATCATCGGCGCGCTCGGCGGCATGGCGGCCGAGCAGGTGGTCTACGGGGTGATCACCACCGGTGCGGAGAGCGACCTGGAGCAGGTCACCAACATCGCCCGGGGGATGGCCGGGCGCTGGGGGATGAGCGAGCGGGTCGGCCGGCTCACCGCGGTGCCCTCCGACCCGCAGGGCGCGTACGGGCTCTCCGCCGCGCCGACCACCCTGGACGCGGTGGACGAGGAGGCCCGGCGGATCGTCTCCGAGTGCTACGAGGACGCGGTGCGGATCCTGACCGAGCAGCGGCACCGGCTGGACGCGCTGGCGGCGGCGCTGCTGGAGGCGGAGACGCTGGACGAGGAGGCGGCGTACCGGGCGGCGGGGGTGCCGCGGGAGGAGTCCGCGGCGGGTGCCGAGGGGGCCGACGGGCCGGACCGGGCCGACGGGCCGGGCGGGTTGGGCGGGTCCGACGGGCCGGGTGGGGCCGACGGGCCCGGCGGGTCCGACAGGCCGGGTGGGGCCGACGGGAAGTCGATCGACCAGGCGTGAGGCCGGGGCCGGGGGCGCTCGCCGGGTGGCGGGCGCCCCCGGTTTGCGTCTCCCGGCCCCTCTGCGGCCTCCTAGCGCGGCTGTTCGGCGACCAGGTAGCGGAACAGGTTCTCCATCCGCACCGAGCCGTCCGCGCGCAGGTACGGCTGGAGCGCCTCCTCCAGCTCCTTGGCCACCAGCGAGGCGCCGGAGAACTCCTCGGCCGGTTCGAACAGGCCGGTGGAGAGCAGGCCGCGCACCGCGCTGTCGAGGTCCGCGTAGGCGAACGGGCAGCTCACCCGGCCGCTGCCGGCCGGGCGCAGGCCGGCCGGGGCGAGCAGGTCCTCCAGGGCGCCGGGCGCGCTCAGCTCGAACGGGTCGCGCGCCGTGGTCCGGCCCGCCATCCGCCGGGCCACGTCCAGCACCGGGGCGCTCTCGCAGCGCTCCGGCGGGCCCCAGGCGGCCAGCACCACGTGCCCGCCCGGGAGGGTGAGCCGGGCGGCCTCGGCGACCACCGGGCCGGCCCCGGCGGCGCCGGGCAACTGCTCGAAAACCGTCACCAGCGAATGGGCCGAGCGGGGGACGGCGGCGGGCGTCCGGGCCCCGGCGCACACCCGCAGCCGGCGGTCGCGGGCCAGCTCGCGCAGCTCGTCCCGCGGCTCCTGCCCGGAGACCTGGGCGCCCCGGGCGGCCGCGAGCAGCAGGGCCAGTCCGGACCGGCAGCCCAGGCCCAGCACGCTGGTCGCCGGGCCGACCTCCAGCCGGTCGTAGACCGCCTCGTACAGCGGCACCAGCATGCGTTCCTGGATCTCCGCCCAGTCGCGCGCCCGCGCGGGGCGGGCGGCCCCGGCCCGCGGGTGGTGCGGGCGTGCGCCCGTCGGGCGCGCGGTCGTGCCGGTCGTCCGAGCTGAAGCCATGGCGGCCTCCCATCCGGTCCTTCGGTGTGCTGCTACGGCTCCCCCAAAGTCCCGCCCCACACCAGCGAACAGCGGGTCGGGCCCGGCGTCCAGAGGGGTGCGGGGTGGTGCGCGCGTGTCGCGGTGGTGCGCCCCCGTCCGGTGCCGCGGTGCGCCCCGTCCGGTGATACCGATTCGAAACCGGGGCCCCGGTCCCCGTACCATTCGCCCCATGGCTAAGGCACCCGTTCTCACCCCTCAGGCGGAAGACTTCCCGCGCTGGTACCAGGACCTCATCAACAAGGCCGAGCTGGCCGACAACGGTCCGGTGCGCGGCACCATGGTCATCCGACCGTACGGCTACGGCCTGTGGGAGCGGATGCAGCAGGAGATGGACGCGCGGATCAAGAAGGCCGGCGCGCAGAACGCCTACTTCCCGATGTTCATCCCGCAGTCCTACCTGACCAAGGAGGCCGAGCACGTCGAGGGCTTCGCCCCCGAGCTCGCGGTGGTCACCCACGGCGGCGGCAAGCAGCTGGAGGAGCCGGTCGTCGTCCGGCCGACCTCCGAGACGATCATCAACGAGTACTTCTCGAAGTGGGTGCAGAGCCACCGCGACCTGCCCCTGCTGATCAACCAGTGGGCCAACGTGGTCCGTTGGGAGCTGCGCCCGCGCGTCTTCCTGCGCACCACCGAGTTCCTCTGGCAGGAGGGCCACACCGCCCACGCCACCTACGAGGACGCCCGCGACTACGCGTCGATGATCCACACCCAGGTCTACGGCGACTTCATGACCAACGTGCTCGGCATCGACGTCGTGCTCGGCCGCAAGACCGCCAAGGAGCGCTTCGCCGGCGCCATCAACACCCTCACCCTCGAGGGCATGATGGGCGACGGCAAGGCGCTGCAGATGGGCACCAGCCACGAGCTGGGCCAGAACTTCGCCAAGGCGTTCAACACCACCTACCAGCTGCAGGGCGCCGAGCGCGAGCACGTCTGGCAGACCTCCTGGGGCGTCTCGACCCGCATGGTCGGCGGCCTGATCATGTCCCACGGCGACGACAACGGCCTGCGGGTGCCCCCGCGCCTGGCCGCCGTCCAGGCCGTCGTGCTCGCGATCAAGGGCGACGACGCGGTCATCGCCAAGGTCCGCGAGATCGGCGCCCGGCTGGAGGCCGCCGGCGTCCGGGTCGTGGTCGACGACCGCACCGACACCCCGTTCGGCCGCCGCGCCGTCGACTGGGAGCTCAAGGGCGTTCCGCTGCGCATCGAGGTCGGTCCGCGCGACCTGGAGAACGGCACCGCGATGCTGGCCCGCCGCATCCCGGGCGGCAAGGAGCCGGTCTCCATCGACGCCCTGGCCACCCTGGTCCCGGGCGTGCTGGAGGAGGACCAGGCGCTGCTGCTGCGCCAGTCCCGCGAGCGCCGCGAGTCCCGCACGGTCGATGTCAAGACCGTCGACGAGGCCGTCGAGGCCTCCGCGACCGGCTGGGGCCGGATCTCCTGGGCCGACCTCGGCCCGGAGGGCGAGGCCAAGCTGGCCGAGCAGGGCGTCACGGTGCGCTGCATCGTCGCGGCCGACGGCTCGGTGCCGCAGGCGGACGACCAGGACGGCAACATCGCGATCGTCGCCCGGGCGTACTGACGTCCGTCCGGTGTTCGGCGGATGTCGGGTCGATGTCCGCCGGGCGTCCGTCGTCCGCCGGTAATGGCCGTCACCGGCGACATTTGCCCGGAATGCGGATGGGTAAGAATCCGGTAACTGTTCAGGTGTGTCCCCGCCGTGGACATCCCTACTGGCCGGTCAACTCCCGGTATTAACGGAATAGCGGTACGGTGTACGGCCCGTGGCCCTGTCAATCCGGCAGGCTCACGGGCCGTACGTCCTGGGTGGCGACAGCCCGCTCCCCCGGACGGAATTCAGCAGGCCCGTCGGCGTTGCGGCGGGCCGAAACCGGCAGGGGGTTGGTCTTGCGTCAGATCCGGAACGCGCAATTCGCGCGCGGCCTTGCATTCCTGGGAGTTCCCTGTGAATTCCCCGGGAACGAGAACATGCGGAACATCGGCTCGCACTCCATCGTTGGTCTAGCGTGAGCACGACACAGCCCCTCGTTCTCGCGGCCGAACTGGCCGCCGCCTGGAGCGACATCCAGGCCTACCACCAGGACCTGCCCGACCTCGCCTCGCCCGAGGCGCTGATCGGCGAGTCCTCCTCGGCCTGCGGGACGCGGCTCGGTTTCGAGCGCCTCCTTCATGAGGCCGCCCACGGTCTGGCCGCGGCCCGGGACATCCGGGACACCTCGCGGGCCGGCCGCTACCACAACCGGCGCTTCCTGATGCTCGCCTCCGAGCTGGGCCTGGCGCACCCGGTCGAGCCGCACGCGAGCAGCGGCTTCTCCCAGGTGACCATGCTCAAGGAGACCCAGGAGCGGTACGCCGAGACCATCGAGCGACTGGACCGCGCCCTCGGGGCGCACCAGGAGGCGGTGGCCGGCGACGGCGCGACGCGCGCCTTCCGCGGCCCGGCGGCCCGGCACGGCTCCTCCGGGGGCGGCGTGCGGGTCAAGGCGGTCTGCGGTTGCGGGCGCAACGTCCGGGTCGTTCCGTCGGTGCTCGCGCAGGCGTCCATCGTCTGCGGAGCCTGCCAGCAGCCGTTCAAGATCGCGTAGTCGATCGACGTCCCGGCGGGCTGCTGTGCGGGCAGCGGTCCGGCCGGAATGGGCGGTACGGCCTGCACGGTGTGCGCGGTCTCACGCGGTGCTGCGCGGTCTCACGCGGTGTTGCGTGGCCACGAGCGGTCGCGAGCGGGCGCGACCGGTGCGGCGCGACGAGCAGGACAGCAGGACAGCGGTGATTTCTTCGGGTTGGACCGGGAGCGGGGGCTCCCGGTCGAGCCCTGACCGGGCGCCCGGGCCCGCGTGCAGGCGGTTCTCGCCGGTGTGGCAGAATGGACAGCTGAGTACTCGGCAGCCGGGCAGGACCCCTCTCTCCTACGGCTGGCGTGTCCCTTGAACGGTCCGCCGCGCAACCCCACGCGATGGCGAGCCCGCTCACCCACGTCAACACCAGGAGAATCCACTCCCGTGGCAGTCAAGATCAAGCTGAAGCGTCTCGGCAAGATTCGCTCCCCGCACTACCGCATCGTCGTCGCCGACGCCCGCACCAAGCGTGACGGCCGCGCGATCGAGGAGATCGGCATCTACCAGCCGACCTACAACCCCTCGAAGATCGAGGTCGACAGCGACCGCGCCCAGTACTGGCTGTCCGTCGGCGCCCAGCCGACCGAGCCGGTGCTCGCCATCCTGAAGCTGACCGGCGACTGGCAGAAGTTCAAGGGCCTGCCGGCTCCGGCGCCGCTGAAGGTCGCCGAGCCGAAGGTCGAGGACTTCTCGCACCTGTTCGCGAAGGCCGTCGCCGGCTTCGAGGACGCCACCACCGGCGTCGCCATCACCCCGAAGGCCAAGAAGTCGGACAAGGCCGAGGCTGAGGCCGACGCCGCTGCCGAGGCCTGATCGTGATCGAGGACGCCCTCGACCACCTGGTGAAGGGCATCGTCGAGCACCCCGACGAGGTGCAGGTGCGCTCGCGCAACCTGCGTCGGGGTAACACCATCGAGGTGCGGGTGCACCCCGATGACCTCGGCAAGGTGATCGGCCGGGGCGGCCGTACGGCGCGCGCTCTGCGCACCGTGGTCGGCGCCCTCGGCGGTCGCAACGTCCGGGTCGACCTGGTCGACGTGGACAACATTCGCTGACGCTGCTGCTCGTTCAGCCGTCAGGGCTTGTGAGGCCGACCGGGACGCATGTCGTCCCGGTCGGCCTTTCGCATTCCCGTCCGCATTTCCCTCGCATCATCGCTTCGCAGCCCGTCGCTTTTCGTTTCGGCTCAGGAACTCCAGGAGAACGATCACCGTGCAGCTCGTCGTCGGCAGGATCGGCCGTGCCCACGGCATCAGGGGGGACGTCAGTGTCGAGGTCCGCACCGACGAGCCGGAACTCCGGCTCGGCCCCGGTGCCGTCCTGCTCACCGACCCCGCGTCGACCGGACCGCTGACCGTCGAGTCCGGCCGGGTGCACAGCGGCCGGCTGCTGCTGCGCTTCGCCGGCGTCAAGGACCGCAACGCGGCCGAGGCCCTCCGCGGCACCCTGCTCATCTCCGAGGTCGACCCGGAGGAGCGCCCCGAGGACCCGGAGGAGTACTACGACCACCAGCTGATCGGCCTGGACGTGGTGCTGCTCGACGGCACCCCGGTCGGGGAGCTGACCGAGGTCGTCCACCTGCCGTACCAGGACCTGCTCACGGTCAGGAAGGCCGACGGGACGGAGGTGCTGGTGCCCTTCGTCAGCCAGATCGTGCCGACCATCGACCTGGAGAACCAGCGTGCCGTGATCACCCCGCCGCCCGGGCTGATCGACCCGGAGGAGGCGGAGGTCGCGGGGACCTCCTCGGCAAGGCGCGCCGAGGGCGCCAAGGGCGCCGAGGGTGCCAAGGGTGCGGAGGACGTTGAGGGCGCCGAGGGTGCTGCAGGCTCGGAGGAGTCGGAGTGACCGTCGAGGAGAACGCCGGGGCGGGCGCCGTGGCCGATGTCGAGGCGGGCGTCGACGCGGGTGCCGAGGCGGCCGGCGGCGCGACGTCCGGCGGTGTGTCGGGCGGCGTGCAGAGCGGCATGCGGATCGACGTCGTCACGATCTTCCCCGAGTACCTGGAGCCGCTGGACGTCTCGCTGGTCGGCAAGGCCCGCGCCCGCGGTCAGCTGGACGTGCACGTCCACGACCTGCGCGGGTGGACCCACGACGTGCACCGCACGGTCGACGACAGCCCGTACGGCGGCGGCCCCGGCATGGTGATGAAGCCCGAGCCGTGGGGCGAGGCGCTGGACGCGGTGGTCGCCGCCGGCCCCGAGGGGCAGGTGCCCACCCTGGTCGTGCCGACCCCGAGCGGGCGCCCGTTCACCCAGGCGCTCGCCCAGGAGCTGGCCGGGCGGCCCTGGCTGGCCTTCACCCCCGCCCGGTACGAGGGCATCGACCGCCGGGTCATCGAGGAGGCGGCCACCCGGATGCCGGTGGTCGAGGCCTCGATCGGCGACTACGTGCTGGCCGGCGGCGAGGTCGCGGTGCTGGTGATGGTCGAGGCGATCGCCCGGCTGCTGCCCGGCGTGCTCGGCAACGCCGAGTCCCACCGCGACGACTCCTTCGCGCCGGGTGCGATGGCCGACCTGCTGGAGGGCCCGGTCTACACCAAGCCCGCCGAGTGGCGCGGCCGGACGGTGCCGGACGTGCTGCTCAGCGGCAACCACGGCAAGATCGCCCGCTGGCGCCGGGAGCAGGCCTTCGCCCGGACCCTGGCCAACCGCCCCGACCTGGTCGAGCGCTGGCAGTACGGCGCCTTCGACAAGAAGGAGCGGGAGGCGCTGAGCATCCTCGGCCTGGCCTGGGACGAGCGGCTCGGCCGATTTCGGTCCGTGGCCGGTGATGTGGAAGAATAGGCCGCTGCTGTCTGTCGCTGGTTCCCTTCCGTAGGGGACACGTGGACCGGCGCCCCCGCCACGGGGGGATCGTCGTCAGCCGATGCGGCCCGCAGCAGACCCCATTGTGACGATTTTCCGTGGGCGGCCCGTGGCGCCTGCGATGGAGAGCAACATGAGCAACAAGCTCGCTGCTGTCGACGCGGCCTCGCTGCGTAGCGACATCCCGGCCTTCCGCGCCGGTGACACCCTGAAGGTTCACGTCCGGGTCATCGAGGGCAACCGCTCCCGTGTCCAGGTCTTCCAGGGCGTCGTCATCCGCCGCCACGGCGCCGGCATCGGTGAGACCTTCACCGTTCGCAAGGTCAGCTTCAACGTCGGCGTGGAGCGCACCTTCCCGGTGCACACCCCGGTCGTCGAGAAGATCGAGGTCGTGACCCGCGGTGCGGTTCGCCGCGCCAAGCTGTACTACCTGCGTGACCTCCGCGGCAAGGCCGCGAAGATCAAGGAGAAGCGCGACCGCTGATCCACCGGCCCCCGGCCCGGCCGGGGGATCGGAACGCTCGGAGGGGGTCGAACGGCCGCAAGGTAAGCTCACCCCCCGATGAGCACGCATGAACCACCCGCGGACCGCGACGGCAGTCCCGCACCCACCGGTGCGGACTCGCCGTCGCGGTCCGCGGTCGTTTCCAGGGGTGTTTCCGGTGGGGCCGCCGACGGTGGGGCCGCCGACGATGCGGGGGCGGGCGGCACCGAGCGCCCGGAGCGGGCCGACGGGCCGGAGTGCGCTGAGGAACCGGAGCAGGCCGAGCCTTCGGAACCGGCCGGCGACCCGGAGCGCGCCGAGGCCGATGACCAGGATGAGGTATCCGGGCGCTCGCGGTCGCGGGACCTGCTGCTGTTGGTCGGGATCTGCCTGACGGCCCTGCTGCTGGTGAACGCCTTCGTCGCGCGACCGTTCGCGGTGCCCTCCGGGTCGATGGAGGAGACCCTTCGACCGGGCGACCGGCTGGTCGCGAACCAGCTCGCCTACGCCTTCGGCGGCCACCCCCAGCGGGGGGACGTCGTGGTCTTCGACGGGACGGGCTCCTTCCTGCGCGAGTCGGCGAAGCCGGAGGGCTTCCGGGACGGCCTGCGCTCGTTCGCCCAGGACCTCGGCCTGGCCCCGGCCGGGGACACCGTCTACGTCAAGCGGGTGATCGGTGTCGGCGGGGACCGGGTGACCAGTACCGGCCCGGGCGCGCCGATCACCGTCAACGGCGTGCCGGTCGACGAGACCTCCTATCTGTCCCCGGGCGACGACCCGTCCGCCGTTGCCTTCGACGTGGTCGTGCCGGCCGGCAAGCTGTGGGTGATGGGTGACCACCGCAGCGCCTCCCGGGACTCCCGCGACCACCTCGGCGAGCCCGGTGGCGGCTTCGTGCCCGAGAAGAAGGTGATCGGGCGGGCGGACTGGGTGGTCTACCCGTTCTCGCGCTGGACCAGCCTGGACCGGCCCGCGGCCTTCGCCGCGACTGCGGGAACAGGTGGTCATGGGGACCAGGGGTAGGGGGCGGCTCGCCGACCGTCCGGCCGCCGACCGCGCTGCCGTCAGGCGCTCCGGTGCCAGGCGTTCTGCCGGCGACGGCTCGACCGCCGACCGTTCGGCCGCCGGGGCCCCGCCGGCCCGCGGCCGGGCCGAGCGCCGGCGCAGCGCCCGCAGGGCGGCCCGTCGGCGCAAGCGTTCGCTGGTGCGCGAGGTGCCGCTGATCATCCTGGTGGCGCTGCTGGTGGCGCTGGTGCTGAAGACCTTCCTGGTCCAGGTGTTCGTGATCCCCTCTGGCTCGATGGAGCAGACCATCCTGATCGGGGACCGGGTACTGGTGGACAAGCTGACCCCCTGGTTCGGCAGTGAGCCGCAGCGCGGCGACATCGTGGTGTTCAAGGACCCGGGTGGCTGGCTGGAGCACGACCACAAGCCGTCCGAGGACGGCCCGGTACTGGGCGGAGCCAAGCAGGTGCTGACCTTCGTCGGACTGCTGCCCTCCGACAACGAGCAGGACCTGATCAAGCGGGTGATCGGCGTCGGCGGGGACACCGTCGAGTGCTGCGACGCGCAGGGGCGCCTCAGCGTCAACGGCCGTCCGGTGGAGGAGCCCTACCTCGCGCCGGGCAACCCGCCGTCCCGGCAGACCTTCAAGGTCCAGGTGCCGCGGGGACGGCTGTGGGTCATGGGCGACCACCGGGACGTCTCCGCCGACTCCCGTTTCCACATGGGCAATCCGGGACAGGGGACGATCCCGCTGAGCGACGTGGTCGGTCGCGCGTTCGTGATCGCCTGGCCGCTGGACCGCTTCCATCAACTCGATGCGCCAGGTTCACTCTCCTCTCTCGCCCGGTTGCCGCAGGCCGTCGGAACTGCCGAGGAACCGGTGGGCGTTGGGCCGGTTCCTGTGGAACCTCCGCTCGTTATGGGTGTGTTGGGCATCCTTCCGCTCGTCGTTCGCCGCTCCGGGCGGCCTCCGGAGTGAGCCGTGCCGGCTGCTGACCGGACGGGCCTCGCGTGTGGGACCGCGAGCCGGATGCCCTGGAGTGATAGAGAAGTGCAGGTGCGGCCGGGAGTGGTCCCGGTCGCGGGCCGAGGCCGTGCTGGTGTCAGGGGAGTCCGTGGTGGGCAGCCCTGATGCGTTCATGGTCGTGGTGAGCGTGGTGCCCGCTGTGCGGCACTCCGAGCGCGGGCGCGCGGGCGTCCGCACAGCAGGGAGGAGACGTTGTGGGGGATTTGGTGATCGGCGCCCGATCAGGCGCCGGAGAGCCCGAGGGCCCAGGCCGTCGGGCGGACCGGTCCGCCGAGTCCGCGTCCTCCTCGGCCTCGGTCGAGGACGCGGCGGCACAGACCGCCGACGGGCCGGGCGGCACCGGTTCGGAGGGCTCCCCGGACTCCCCGCACACGGGGACCGAGCCCGCGGACGGATCGGAGTCGGAGGCTCCGTCCAAGCCGCGCAAGCCGCGCTCGTTCTGGAAGGAACTGCCGATCCTGGTCGGCATCGCGCTGATCCTGGCGCTGGTGATCAAGACCTTCTTCGTCCAGGCGTTCTCCATTCCGTCGGAGTCGATGCAGAACACGCTGCAGGTCGGCGACCGCGTCCTGGTGGACAAGCTGACCCCCTGGTTCGGGGCCGAGCCCGAGCGCGGTGAGGTCGTGGTGTTCCACGACCCGGGCGGCTGGCTGAACGACGAGCCCGCCCCGCAGAGCAGCAACTCCTTCCTCCGTGGCGTGCAGGACGTGCTGAGCTTCGTCGGCCTGATGCCCTCCGCCAACGAGAAGGACCTGATCAAGCGGGTCATCGCGGTCGGCGGGGACACCGTCGAGTGCGAGGGCGAGGGCCCGGTCAAGGTCAACGGCGTCGCGCTCAACGAGCCGTACGTCTACCAGGGCAACACCCCCTGCGGGGACCACCCCTTCGGCCCGGTCAAGGTGCCCAAGGACCGGATCTGGGTGATGGGCGACCACCGCGCCAACTCGCTGGACTCCCGCTTCCACATGGACCAGCCGGGCGGCGGCACCGTTCCGGTGGACAACGTGATCGGACGCGCCTTCGTGGTGGCCTGGCCGGTCGGCCACTGGTCGACGCTGCCGGTGCCGGACACCTTCGACCAGAAGGGCCTGGCGGCGGCCGCGCCGGTGGCGCCCCCCGTGGCCGGTGCGGTGGGGGCCGTCGCCCTGCTTCCGGTGGTGCGTCGGGTGCGGGGCCGTGCGGAGCGCCGCAAGGAGTCCTGAACTCCACCGGATCCTGTTCCACCGGGTTGGCTCCGGCTCTTGCGCGGGCCGTGGTACCGACGAGTAATCTGCTCGGACGTGCCACGGCCCGCCGGCTTTTCCGCCCGTGCCTCCGGCGTGCCAGTGGTGTTCTCCGGTCGGCCAGAGGTGGACGGTTCTGATGAGCGGTGTCGTGGAGCAGACGGTGGACCACCCGACCGCGCCCGCCCGTGCCGGCCGCCGACCGGCCGCGGTGCTGCAGGGCGTCGCGCTGGCGCTCGGGCTGGTGCTGATGGTCGGCGGCTTCGCCCTGATCGCGATCGACTACCGGCCGTACAAGATCCCCACCGCCTCGATGCACCCGACGCTGCGTGTCGGGGACACCGTGCTCGCCCGCAAGGCCGGCGGCGGTGACATCGGGCGGGGCGACGTCGTGGTCTTCCGGGACCAGGCCTGGGGCAACGAGCTCATGGTCAAGCGGGTGGTCGCGGTCGGCGGGGACACCGTCGCCACCACCGGGGCCGAGCAACGGCTGACGGTCAACGGGCAGCCGGTGGACGAGCCCTACCTCGCGACGCAGGGCCGCCAGGGCGATTCGTTCAGCGTGACGGTGCCGCAGGGCCGGCTGTTCCTGCTCGGCGACAACCGGGTGGGCTCGCTGGACTCCCGCACCCACCTGGAGGTCGACGGCGGGACCGTCCCGGCCGACGCCGTCGAGGCCAGGGTCGAGGCCACCGTGCTGCCCTTCGACCGGACGGGCCTGCTCGACCGGGTCACGGACTTCGACGGCTTCGCAGGCCCGAAGGCCTCGCAGCCGGGGCCGCTGGGGCCGCTCGCCTACGCCTCCGTCGCTGGCGCGGCGCTGATCCTCGTGACCTCGGCGGTGGGCGGGGTGGCGGGCCTGGCCCGCCGGCTGCGGGGGCGCAGCTCCTGAGCGGGGCCGTCGCCCGGCGGGCCGCTCTGCCCAACATCGCCCCGGACGGCCGCGCCGGGTGGCAGGATCGGTAGCGCCACCGATGCGAACGGAAGGAGCGTGGAGCGCTGCCATGACAGCACGGCGTCGCAGGGCGGCGCGGATCCTGCTGCTGGACGGGCTGGACCGCATCCTCCTCTTCCTGGGAACCGACCCGGCCACCCCGGGGGAGACGTGGTGGTTCACGCCCGGGGGCGGCTTGGAGCCGGGGGAGGACGTGCGCGAGGCCGCCGAGCGGGAGCTCGCCGAGGAGACCGGCCTGCGGGATGTGGACCTGGGGCCCTTGGTGGCGTACGGCACGGTGTCGTTCTCCTTTCGGGGACAGCGTTACGAGCAGGAGCAGTGGTTCCACCTGGCCCGGACCACGGAGACCGGGCTGGACCACTCGGGCATGGGCGCGGACGAGCACGCCCAGCTGCTCGCGGCGCGCTGGTGGACGGTCGAGGAACTGAGGGGGACCGCGGAGAGGGTCTATCCGGTCGGTCTGGTGGACTTCCTGGAGCGGCTGCTGGCCGAGGGCCCGCCGGTGGACCCGGTACGGCTCTGACCGTGGGTGCGGTGGTCCACAATGGGTGGACGTGACAAGTTGAGGGGACGCCTGGATGAGTGCCGAAGATCTCGAGAAGTACGAGACCGAGATGGAGCTCAAGCTCTACCGGGAGTACCGGGACGTCGTCGGCCTGTTCAAGTACGTGATCGAGACCGAGCGACGGTTCTACCTCACCAACGACTACGAGTTGCAGGTGCACTCGGTCCAGGGCGAGGTGTTCTTCGAGGTGTCGATGGCGGATGCGTGGGTCTGGGACATGTACCGGCCGGCCCGGTTCGTCCGCAAGGTCCGGGTGCTGACCTTCAAGGACGTGAACATCGAGGAACTCGCGAAGAGCGATCTGGAGCTGCCCTCGGACGAGTCCGGCTTCGGGAGCTGACGTTGGACGACTCCGGCCCGTGTTGTCCAGCCGAATTTCGCGGGAACGGGGCTTCTCACCCCTGCGGGTGACAAAAGTTGTCGACAAATCCGGGTTATCCACAGGGAACGGGAATTCCCGGGCGTCGTCGTGCGCGGTGGTGCAGCCTCCTCGGCGGAGGTGGTCACCATGCAGCACACCGTCGTGCAGGACCAGGCCGTACCGGACACGGCCGCAACCGGGAGCGCCCAGCGGGCGGTCCCGGACCGCAGCACCAAGAACGGGCTCGGCCGTTACGGGGAGCGGGTCGCCGCCCGCCGCCTCGCGGAGGCCGGGCTGCGCATCCTGGACCGCAACTGGCGCTGCGTCGAGGGCGAGCTGGACATCGTCGCCCTCGACGGCGACACCGTCGCGGTCTGCGAGGTGAAGACCCGCTCCGAGCGGGGCTTCCAGCAGCCCACCGAGGCCATCGACCGGACCAAGGCCGCCCGGCTGCAACGCCTGGCCGAGCGGTGGATGGCCGAGCGCTGGCCCGGTCACTTCGCCGAGCTGGCCGGCCCCGGCTACGACCCGGGGCCCACCGATCCGCAATGGCCGCCCGCCCCACCGGGCGGGGTGCGGATCGACCTGGTCGCGGTGGTCAACCGGGCGCGGGGTGCGGCCCTGGTCGACCACCTGCGGGGGGTGGTCTGAGATGGCCTTCGCCCGTACCTGTTCCGTCGCGCTGGTCGGCGTCGACGGAGTGATCGTCGAGGTCCAGGCCGATCTGGAGCCCGGGGTGGCCGCGTTCACCCTGGTCGGCCTGCCCGACAAGGCGCTCACCGAGGCCCGCGACCGGGTCCGCGCCGCGGTCGTGAACAGCGGCGAGGCCTGGCCGCAGCGCAAGCTGACGGTCGGCCTCAGCCCCGCCTCGGTGCCCAAGAGCGGCAGCGGCTTCGACCTCGCGGTGGCCTGCGCCGTGCTGGCCGCCGCCGAACGGCTCGACCCCTCCGCCATCGCCGACCTGCTGATCATCGGTGAGCTGGGGCTGGACGGCCGGGTGCGGCCGGTCAGAGGGGTGCTGCCGTCGGTGCTGGCCGCCGCCGACGCCGGGTACGAGCGGGTCGTGGTCGCCGAGCAGACCGCACCCGAGGCCTCGCTCGTCCCCGGGGTGACGGTGATCGGCGTCCGCAGCCTGCGCCAGCTGGTCGCCATCCTGACCGGCGCGGCGGAACCGGAGGAGCCGCCCGATCCGATCGGCGGTCGGCCGGATCCGCTGATGGCCGGGCTGATGCTGCCCAGCGCGGGCGTGCGGGGGCTGCCCGACGACAGGGCGGCCCGGCTCGACATGGCCGACGTGGCCGGCCAGTACGAGGCCCGGCGGGCCCTGGAGATCGCCGCCGCCGGCGGACACCACCTCTACCTGAAGGGCCCGCCGGGTGCGGGCAAGACGATGCTGGCGGAGCGGTTGCCCGCGCTGCTCCCGCCGCTGACCCAGAAGGAGGCGCTGGAGGTCACCGCCGTCCACTCGGTGGCGGGGCTGCTCCCGGCCGGGCGCCCGCTGATCGACACCGCGCCGTACTGCGCCCCGCACCACTCCACGACGATGCCGGCCATCGTCGGCGGCGGCAGCGGTCTGCCGAGACCGGGGGCGGTCTCGCTCGCCCACCGGGGAGTGCTCTTCCTGGACGAGGCGCCGGAGTTCCCGGTCCGGGTGCTCGACGCGCTGCGCCAGCCGCTGGAGTCGGGCGAGGTGGTGATCGCCCGCTCGGCCGGATCGCTGCGGCTCCCGGCCCGCTTCCTGCTCTGCCTGGCGGCCAACCCCTGTCCGTGCGGCCGGTACTCGCGGCGCGGCGAGGGCTGCGAGTGCACCCCGGCCATGGTCAGCCGCTACCAGGGCCGGCTCTCCGGGCCACTGCTGGACCGGGTCGACCTCCAGGTCCAGGTGGCCCCGGTGACGAGGGTCGAGCTCATGGAGCGGGACACCACGGCGGAGACCACCGAGACCGTCGCGGCCCGGGTGCTGGCCGCGCGGGAGCGGGCGGCGGCCCGGCTGGTGAACACCCCGTGGCGGACCAACGCCGAGGTGCCGGGCCACGAGCTGCGGACGCGCTGGCAGCTCGGGGCCGGTGCCCTCAACGATGCCGCGCGGCAGTTGGAGCGCGGACTGCTGACCGCCCGGGGGCTGGACCGGGTGCTCCGGGTCGCCTGGACGATCGCCGACCTCGCCGGACACGACCGGCCGGACCAGAAGGACGTGCGCACCGCCCTGGTCCTGCGCACCGGGGTGGAGCACGGACTGCCCCTGACCGAGCGGGTCTTCGGCCGGCTCGGCGGAATTCCGGCGCAGCGGGGCAGCCCGGAGGACGGCCGGCCCGGGAGGGCCGGGGCGCCCGACAAGAAGCCGCGGAACCAGGAGGGTGAGGCATGAACCAGGTGTTGAGGCAACCTCGAATTCCCGCAGTGGACGAGGCCGGGGCCGGTGCGTCGACCGACGCCGGACACACCGGGTTCGAACCCGAGCGCCTCGCCCGGGTGCTGCTCGGCCGGATCAGCGAGCCGGGGGACGCGGTGGTCGGGCGGTGGCTCGGCCAACTCCCCGCCGTCGACGTGGTCAAGGCGATCCGGGACGGGACGGTGCCCGACCACCCCGGGCTGGACGCCACCCGGCTGGCCGGGTACCAGGCGCGGCTCCCGGGGTTGGCGCCGCAGATGGACCTGAAACGGGTACGGGACGTCGGTGGACGGTTCATCATTCCGGGGGACACGGAGTGGCCCAGCCAACTCGACGACCTGGGTGACGGGCGCCCGATCGGGCTCTGGGTGGCGGGCACCGGCTCGCTGCGGCTGCTCGCGCTCCGCTCGGTCGCGATGGTGGGCTCCCGTGCCTGCACGGCCTACGGCGCCCATGTCGCGGGCGAGCTGGCGGCCCAACTGGCCGAGCGCGGCTGGGTGGTGGTCTCCGGCGCCGCCTACGGGATCGACGCCGCCGCACACCGTGGGGCGCTCGCGGTCGGCGGGATGACCGCCGCCGTGCTCGCCTGCGGCGTCGACGTGGCCTACCCCAAGGGCAACGCCGAACTGATCAGGCGGATCGGCGTCCAGGGCTTGCTGGTCAGCGAACTCCCGCCCGGGGAGCACCCGAACCGCTTCCGCTTCGTCCTGCGCAACCGGGTCATCGCGGCGCTCACCCGGGGAACGGTGGTGGTCGAGGCGGCGGTGCGCAGTGGCGCCCTGAGCACGGCCAGACGGGCGCGTGACCTCAACCGCCACACCATGGGCGTCGCGGGCCCGGTGACCTCGGAGCTCTCCGCCGGGGTGCACGCCCTGATCCGCAGCGGCGGGGCCACCCTGGTCACCGACGCGGCCGAGATCACCGAGCTGATCGGGGCGATCGGGGACGACCTGGCACCGCAGCGCAGCGGCCCGGTGCTGCCGCGCGACCTGCTGGAGCCGGCGGTGGCCCGGGTGCTGGAGGCCGTACCGGCGACGGCGGAGGGCTCACCGGTCGAGCGGCTGGCCCGGCAGTCCGGTCTCCCGCCGGACGAAGTCCTCCAACACCTCTACGAGTTGGGCTCGCTCGGCTACGTGGAGCGGCACGGCGCGCACTGGCGCCTGGTGCGGAGGAGGTGAGCGCCGGAACGGAGAACATGTTCACGCCGAGGGAACGCACGTCGGGCCCGCCCTGCTGACCTGCCGATCCGGGCTCCCGTTCGCCCCTGGATCCGGTGTGCGAACGCCACCGGATCGGGGGACGACCGAGTGGCGGTAGCGCTTCGCAGTGAGTCGGTCACGCTACGCTCCACATGCCTTCCCTATCAGCACATGACTCGGCAGAACGGCGCAGACCAACGCATGCCCACACACATTCCCGGACACAGAGTGACCGGTGGCGCTCGGTCCTCGGGAGGGCCGCGGACCGACCGGCGCACCGCGCCCGACTACCCGGCCAAGTCGGCGGGGGCGATGGGAGGCCTGTCACGCCAGGTCGGCCGGCCGACGGTGGCGCCCCAGCCCTCGGACGCGGACCGGAGCGACGAGCCGGCCCAGGGCGCTGACGCGGCCGGCTCCGCCGGTGCGGCTGCCGGGGTGCCCCCCGGCACACCCCCCGGCGCGGCCGTGGCCGACGCGCCCCGGCCACCGGGCAGCGCGCCGGCCCGGAGCGCCGCCTCCCCGTTCGCCTCGCCGGTGTCTCGGCCCCGCCGGGAGGGAGCGGCGGGTGGCGATCGGGGGCAGGACGCCAGGGAGGCCGCGGCCCAGGGGCGCACCGCGCTCGAAGGCCTCTGGCGCTCCTACAAGGAGACGGGGGACCAGCGCCTGCGGGAGCAGCTGATCCTGCACTACTCACCGCTCGTCAAATACGTGGCGGGGCGGGTCGGGGTCGGCCTGCCCTCCAACGTCGAACAGGCGGACTTCGTCTCCTCCGGGGTCTTCGGGCTGATCGACGCGATCGAGAAGTTCGACATCGACCGCGCCATCAAGTTCGAGACCTATGCGATCAGCCGTATCCGCGGCGCGATCATCGACGAGCTGCGCGCCCTGGACTGGATCCCGCGCTCGGTACGGCAGAAGGCGAAGGCGGTCGAGCGGACGTACGCGACGCTGGAGGCCCGGCTGCGCCGGACGCCGCACGACCCCGAGGTCGCGGCCGAGATGGGCATCGCGATCGAGGACCTGCACGCCATCTTCAGCCAGCTGTCGCTGGCCAACGTGGTGGCGCTGGACGAACTGCTCCACCCGGCGGGGGAGGGCGGCGACCGGCTCAGCCTGATGGACACCCTGGAGGACCACGGCGCGGACAACCCGGTCGAGGTGGCCGAGGACCGCGAGCTGCGCCGGCTGCTGGCCCAGGCGGTCAACACCCTCCCCGAGCGGGAGAAGACGGTGGTGACGCTCTACTACTACGAGGGCCTCACGCTCGCCGAGATCGGACAGGTGCTGGGGGTGACGGAGAGCCGGGTGAGTCAGATCCACACCAAGTCCGTCCTCCAGCTGCGCGCCAAGCTGTCGGACATCCGCTAGGACGCCGGCTGCCGGGCGTCGGCACCTGGCCGCCGGAAGCCGGTCGTCGGAGGCCGGTCGTCGGGCCCGTGCCGCCTTCCGATGCGCGGCGCCGTACCGGCCGGAGGTATGGCTCCGTACAGTGGGAGCGTGCCGAAGATCCGAGCGGCCACGGTGGCCGAGCATCGCCAGCTCCAGCGCGCAGCCCTCCTCGATGCTGCCCGCACCCTGCTCACCGAGGGCGGCATGGAGGCCCTGACCTTCCCCGCGCTCGCCGCGCGCACCGGGCTGGCGCGCTCCTCGGTCTACGAGTACTTCCGCTCCCGCGCCGCCGTGGTCGAGGCGCTCTGCGAGGTGGACCTCCCGCTCTGGGCGGCCGAGATCGAGGCCGGGATGGAGAGCTGCGACACCGCCGTCGAGCGGATCGAGGCCTACGTCCGGGGTCAGCTGGCGCTGGCCGCCGACCCCCGGCACCGTGCGGTGGTGGCCATCTCGGCGCTGGAGCTCGACGAGGCCGCGCGTGAGCGGATCAGGGCGGCGCACGGCAGGCTGGCCGGTCTGGTGGGCCGGACGCTGGAGGACCTCGGCCACGAGCAGCCCCGGCTGGCCGCGGCCCTGGTCCAGGGAATCGTGGAGGCGGCGACCCGCAGGGCCGAGCAGGCCGCGGCCGGCGGCCGCACCGGCTGCGCTACCGAGAGCCCCGAGGAGATCGCCGACGCCGCCGTCGCGCTGGTGCTGCACGGACTCGTCCGCGCCTGAGCCCATCGCCCCGCGCCTGGCCGCCCCTGGCCAGGCCCCGGCCGGGCCGGACCGCGGCCGCCCGGACCTTCGCCGACGCGCGGCCGACGAGGCGCCCCGGGCCGCCCCGCCCCCGCCCTACCCGTCCCCGCCCGCCAGCGGCAGCAGCCGAGCCGTGCCCGCGCCGAACAGGGCCAGCGGGTCCAGGTAGCGGCTTCCACGCAGAAGCCCCCAGTGCAGGCAGTCGCGTCCGGCGCAGTGCCGCCCGTGTGCGGCGAGCAGCCCGATCGCCTGCCCGGCGGTCACCGGGGTGCCGACCGGCACGGTGCCGGTGACGGGCAGGTAGGTGGTCCGCAGCGGGGGAGAGCCGGAGCCGGGGTGGGAGACGGACACCACCGGCCGTCCCGCGACCAGCCCGGAGAAGGTGACCACTCCGGGGGCCGCCGCCCGGACCTCGACCCCGGGGGCGGCGGCGAGGTCCACCCCCCGGTGCCCGGCGGCCCAGACCTTCGCCGGCGGCTCGAAGCGGCCCAGCACGCCACCCGGCCCGCCCACCGGCCAGGCCCGCGCACCACCCCACCCAGGCCCGCCACCCGCACCGGCACCGCCCGAGGCCCCCGGGGCACCCAGAGTCCCCGACAGCACCAGCACCGCAGCCACCACCACTGACACCCCGCCGAACCACCCGCGACCAGTCATGCCCGCAGGCTCGCCGCCCCGCCGCCCCCGCACCACCCGCATCCGGATTCCTGTGGACAAACCGCCCCCACACCCGAGCACCATCCCTCCGACGGGTGTACGGATGCCGCCATCCGGTGTAGAAGCGGCATACCCGTGACGCCCTCGGGCAGGCGGCCGACCAACCAGTCGCCCACCGCGCGCACCCACCCCGCACGCCCACCCCACACGCCCGCTCCGCGCCCGACCCGACCCGGCCGCCGCGCCCACCCGACCCCACGCCGGCTCCGCCACGACCCCACCCCGCAACCCCGCCGGAACCGGCCCGCCCCGGCCGTACCCCCGCCGTACCTCACCCCTTCCCCGCCCTCCTCCCCGGCCCTCGACCGGCCCCCAACCGGCCCCCAGCCACTCGTGGAGTCGCTCGCCCCTCGGCGCTTCCCGTACACTTCACACGCGACCCGGTCCGCCGGGTCGACTTCGCACGCCCCGCCACCGGCGGTCGGACGCGGTTCGTCCGCAGCCCCGCCAGGTGCGAGTGCCGCTCGGTCCGCCGAGCCCGACCGGCCCCCGGGCCGCGAGGGCGGAAGCGGCTCGGCACGTTCGGGGCGTCAGGCGTGGCTGTCACCTGGCCGCCACGGACAAACCGAGACTGACCCGGCTGTGGGCGATCGCTGCGAGGCAGTGCCGCCGCCGGGCCGCAACACCAAGGAGTACGGCAATGGCCGTCGTCACGATGCGGGAGCTGCTGGAGAGCGGCGTCCACTTCGGTCACCAGACCCGCCGCTGGAACCCGAAGATGAAGCGCTTCATCATCACCGAGCGCAACGGCATCTACATCATCGACCTCCTGCAGTCGCTGAACTACATCGACCGCGCCTTCGAGTTCATCAAGGAGACCGTTGCCCACGGCGGCAGCGTCCTCTTCGTCGGCACGAAGAAGCAGGCCCAGGAGGCCATCGCCGAGCAGGCCACCCGCGTGGGCATGCCCTACGTGAACCAGCGCTGGCTCGGCGGCATGCTGACCAACTTCTCGACCGTCTACAAGCGCCTCCAGCGCCTGAAGGAGCTCGGCGAGCTGGACTTCTCGGACGTGGCCGGCTCCGGCCTCACCAAGAAGGAGCTCCTGGTCCTCCAGCGCGAGCACGACAAGCTGGAGAAGACCCTCGGCGGTATCCGCGACATGCAGCGCGTCCCCAGCGCCGTCTGGATCGTGGACACCAAGAAGGAGCACATCGCGGTCGGCGAGGCCCGGAAGCTCAACATCCCGGTCGTCGCCATCCTCGACACCAACTGTGACCCGGACGAGGTCGACTACAAGATCCCGGGCAACGACGACGCGATCCGCTCCGTCACCCTGCTGACCCGCGTGATCGCCGACGCCGTGGCCGAGGGCCTGAAGTCCCGCGCCGGTGTCGCCAAGGGCGACGCCAAGGCCGAGCCGGGCGCCGACCAGCCGCTGGCCGCCTGGGAGAAGGACCTCCTCGAGGGCGAGAAGAAGGCCGAGGAGGCCCCCGCCGCCGCCGAGGCCCCCGCCGCCGAGGCCCCGGCCGCCGAGGCGCCGGCCGAGCAGGCCTGACGTACCAAGGGTGAGGGGCACCCGCCGGTACGACGCCGGCAGGTGCCCCTCTCTCCCGCGCCGGGACCGAACCACTGGTCCCGGCGCCACTCCACGCAGACACGCGAGACGCGAGAAGAGATTCACACCATGGCGAACTTCACCGCCGCGGACGTCAAGAAGCTCCGTGAGCTCACCGGCGCCGGCATGATGGACTGCAAGAAGGCCCTGGACGAGGCCGAGGGCAACGTCGAGAAGGCCGTCGAGCTCCTGCGCATCAAGGGCCAGAAGGGCGTTGCCAAGCGCGAGGGCCGTGACGCCTCCAACGGCGCCGTCGCCGCGCTGATCGCCGAGGACAAGAAGTCCGGCGTCCTGGTCGAGCTGAACTGCGAGACCGACTTCGTCGCCAAGGGTGACAACTTCGTCCAGGTCGCCGACGCGATCGCCGCCCACGTCGCCAAGACCGCCCCGGCCGACCTGGACGCCGCCCTGGCCTCCGAGATCGAGGCCGGCAAGACCGTCCAGCAGTTCGTGGACGAGGCCAACGCGACCCTGGGCGAGAAGATCGTCTTCCGTCGCTTCGCCCAGTTCGACGGTGACGGCTTCGTCGCGGTCTACCTGCACAAGACCAGCCCCGACCTGCCGCCGGCCGTCGGCGTCCTGGTCGAGCTGGACAAGGAGAACGCCGAGGTCGCCAAGGACGTCGCGCAGCACATCGCCGCCTTCGCCCCGAAGTACCTGTCCCGCGAGGAGATCCCGGCCGAGGAGCTCGAGAACGAGCGCCGCGTCGCCGAGGCCACCGCCCGCGAGGAGGGCAAGCCGGAGGCCGCCCTGCCGAAGATCGTCGAGGGCCGCGTCACCGGCTTCGTGAAGGAGAACTCCGTCCTGGAGCAGGCCTTCGCGAAGGACAACAAGAAGACCGTCGCCAAGGTCCTCGAGGAGAACGGCGTCGCCCTCAAGCGCTTCGCCCGCTTCCGCGTCGGCGCCTGAGCCACGTTCCACCTGGTCCCCGGCCCCTTTACGCTGGGAACCGCCCCCGCCCGCTGACCCGGGCGGGAGGAACGCCGAACGGGCTCACCCCGCGCCCACCGTCAACGGGCGGGCTCGCGTCGGCACCATGAACGACGAGGAGGCCATTGCCGTGCAGGACACCGAACCGGTTCCCGCGGCAGTGGCCTCCTCTCGTGTACGCGCAGGCGGGGCACCCGCACACCCGCGCCTGTGACCAGTAGGTGCAAAAAGGAGAAGTCCATGCAGGAGACGCAGGAGACCGCGCAGGACCCCAAGGCCGGCTCGCGCCGCCGGGTGCTGCTCAAGCTGTCCGGTGAAGCCTTCGCCGGTGGCGGCGGGCTCGGCGTCGACCCGGACGTCGTGCACGCGATCGCCCGGGAGATCGCCACCGTCGTCCGCGCCGGTACCGAGGTCGCGGTGGTCATCGGCGGCGGCAACTTCTTCCGGGGCGCCGAGCTCCAGGTCCGCGGCATGGACCGGGCCCGTTCCGACTACATGGGCATGCTCGGCACCGTCATGAACTGCCTGGCGCTGCAGGACTTCCTGGTCAAGGAGGGCATCGAGACCCGGGTCCAGACCGCCATCACCATGGGCCAGGTCGCGGAGCCGTACCTGCCGCTGCGCGCCGTCCGGCACCTGGAGAAGGGCCGCGTGGTGATCTTCGGTGCCGGTATGGGCATGCCGTACTTCTCCACCGACACCACGGCCGTCCAGCGCGCCCTGGAGATCCACGCCGACGTCCTGCTGATGGGCAAGAACGGCGTGGACGGCGTCTACGACTCCGACCCGCGGACCAACCCGGACGCGGTCAAGTTCGACGCGCTGGAGTACTCCGAGGTCATCGCGCGCGACCTCAAGGTGGCCGACCTCACCGCGATCACGCTGTGCAAGGACAACAACCTTCCGATGCTGGTCTTCGAACTGCTGGCGGAGGGCAATATCGCGCGCGCGGTGAAGAGTGAGAAGATCGGCACACTCATCAGCCAGGATTCCGTCCGGGCCTGAGCAGCAACCAGCCGTACGGGACGGCGCCCGCGCCGCGACCGGCCAGCGCGCCGACACCGGCCGGAACAACAGCAGATGAACCGGACAGGGAGACCACAGTGATCGAAGAGACCCTCCTCGAGGCCGAGGAGAAGATGGAGAAGGCCGTCAGCGTCGCCAAGGACGACCTCGCCGCCATCCGCACCGGCCGCGCGCACCCGGCGATGTTCGCCAAGATCGTCGCGGAGTACTACGGCGCCGTGACGCCGATCAACCAGCTGGCCTCGTTCTCGGTGCCGGAGCCGCGGATGGCGGTCGTCTCGCCGTTCGACAAGACCGCGCTGAAGGCCATCGAGCAGGCGATCCGCGACTCCGACCTGGGCGTCAACCCGTCCAACGACGGCTCGATCATCCGCGTGGTGCTGCCCGAGCTGACCGAGGAACGCCGCCGCGAGTTCATCAAGATCGCCCGGACCAAGGGCGAGGACGCCAAGGTCTCGATCCGTTCGGTGCGCCGCAAGGCCAAGGACGCCATCGACAAGCTGGTGAAGGACGGCGAGGTCGGCGAGGACGACGGCCGCCGCGCCGAGAAGGAGCTCGACGACACCACGGCCAAGTACGTGGCCCAGGTCGACGAGCTGCTGAAGCACAAGGAAGCCGAGCTGCTCGAGGTCTGATGAACGACGCCCCTGACGCCCCCGGCTACTGGGGCCCGTCCGACCAGCAGTTCCAGCCCTACCGCCCGGCGCCGCACCCGCAGGCAGCCCGTACCCGGCCACCCACGGCTCCCAGGGGCGCAGGTGGTCCAGCGACTCCTCGATCAGCGTGCGGGCCGCCGCGAAGTCCCGCTGCCCCCGCCAG
>NZ_JBEXJK010000056.1:0-28934 GCF_040609095.1 Kitasatospora sp. NPDC004799 | reverse complement strand
GGTGATCTTCGCGGACTCCAAGCCCGCGAAGATCACCGCCAACGCATCACAGCGTGCAGTTGATCAATTACCCAACACTTTCTCAGCCGGTGGGTGGCCGCGTCCGAGCACAACGCCGAGCTCCTGGATGCGCTCCACGACCTGCTGCCGGCCCTCGTGGTCACGCCGAACGACGCCGAACGCCTGACCTACCTGGTCCGGCGCGCGCACCGGTCGGAGCGGGCCGACCAGCCCAACCGGTTCGACCCGGCCGGTGCGGCACCACACCCGGCGCACATCAGCCGACTGCTCGACGCCCTCGGCCAGGCCCGAAACAGGCCCGAACTCGGCTTCGGGCAAACCGGCCCCGAAGGACCGACGCGCTGAGCCACCCCTCCCTCACCAGTCCGCCCAGAGGATCGAGACACCCAGCATGGCCGCAAGCCGCACCTCCGCCGACCACGACCCCATCCACGCCACCAGGCCCCTGCAGCGCTTCGAATTCATCCGCAACCGCCCTCCCGTGTCCGCCGATCGGGCGCTGGTCTTCATAACGGCCGCCGGCCAGACGCTCTCCTACCTGCCCAACCAGCAGCCCACTAGGGGCGAGCTCGTGAGCAAGAACTTCCGGGCGCTGTACGAGGTCGAGACGGCCTACCGCCACCTCACCCTCCAGCACCGCCTGCCCAGCAGGGGCGATGCCTTCTTCTTCCACGCCGAGACCGACGTCACCTGGCGCGTGCTCAGACCCGCCGTCGTCGTCGAACGGGGAATCCGGGACGTACGGATCCTGCTGGAGCCGAGGCTGCTCGCCGTCATGCGGCAGGAGACCCGTCGGTTCGACATCGAGCAGAGCGCCGCGGCCGAGGCCGCCGTACAGGACGCGATCATCTTGGCGCAGCTCGGTGAAGCCGACGGCATTGAGGCGACCTGCGTGGTCCGGCTCAGTCTCGACCAGAAGGCGATCGAGCAGTACTCGGCGCTGCGCGGCGTCAACTACGCCAAGGAATACGCCACAACCCAGCACTCGCTCGAAGTCCTCCGCCTGCAGCAGCAACAGCAGTTGACCGAGGATCGAAGCCGGTTCTACGCCACGATGCTGGACGGCGACGACATCGACCGCTGGGCCCTGCACCTCGCGAGCAACCCGCAGGACATCCCTTTGGCGCTGGAAGGAATCCGGGACGACCAGCGCGAAGCCGCCGCCAACCAGATCGCCATCGTTGAGCGGATGCTGGACGCCGGAGTGCTCGAGGACCACATGATGGAGGACGCCGCCAGGGTTGCCGTCAACAGCCTCAAGTCCCGATTGGCGGATGCTGCGGCAGGCCGTACCCGCAAGAAACCGCTCTACCGAGAGAAGCACGATGCCGCTGCTCTGGAGAAGGGTGGATCGGCCCCGGAGCAGCAGTCGTGAACCTCGCGACCACGTCGACGGGCCAGTCGGTCCTTTTGCTCACGGTGGGGTTCGCCATGCTCTCCGGACTGCTCTACGCCCTTGCCCGCTGGGCGGCCGCGCCCGCCCTTCTCCAGCTCTCCACCGCCGTGGAGACAGGGCTGAACCTGGTCGCCACCGCACTGCTCCTACCCGAGTACCTCAGCACCCGGCTGCTGCGCAGGACCACCGGCAGGCCCCCTACCTTCGCGTACACCTACGGCGACGCCGTCTGCGGCCTCACCTGCGCCGCCCATCGTGTCGCAGCGACGCTCCTGTCCGCACTGCACACCGGGGCGTTGCGCATCAATCACCGGGCGGCGGTGGTGATCGGGGTCGGCACGGCAGCGGCCATCGTCGGGTTCTGGTGGTGAGGCAGTGACAACCGGAGGCAGTGACAACCGAGGGGGAACCATGACCCAGGGAACGACAACGCCCGAGAGCACGGGAATCCGTACCGCGGAGCGCCTGCTCGTCGATCTCCGGGACGAGATCGGCCGGGCCGACACCAAGGCGTCCATTCTGATCGCCGCGATGGGAATGAGCAGCGGCGCCCTCGTGAGCCTGATGGCCGGCGCGGACGGCTGGCGCCCCGGACACCTGTCCGGCATCGGCGCGTCCGCCTGGTGGGTCGGCTGTGCAGGATGGACGGCCGCCCTCCTCAGCCTGTTGTTGGCCATCCTGCCGCGCTATCAGCGTCGCTCCTGGTCTGCCGACGGAACGGTCACCCACTTCCAGGACATCCGGGTCGCCGCCCTGGCCGGCGAGCTGTCGGAGGCCCTGCTCCGCACCGACCGCGACCCGCTCCCGGCACTCGTCGACGCGCTCTCCTCGAACTCCAAGATCGTCGCGGCGAAGCACCGGTGGATACGGACCGGCCTGGCCTTCTTCGGGGCAGGGGTGCTGGCCCTGGCACTGGCCGCAGTCATGGGTTGAGGCACCACCTCACTCCATGTGATCCGCCCCGTACTGAAGTCCCCGCCCTGTAGGGTCGTACGGGGACTGTCCCATCCCCGCGCATGATCGATACCGTGGAGGTTGACGGTGCCCGCAGCAGGATCCGCCCCGGTGCCCAAGCCTGGCCCGCAGCGCCCTGCACAGCAGTGGTACCAGGAGCAGCCCTCGCCATACGCGCACGAGCAGGACGCCCTCGACCACATCCGCCGTCTGATGCCGCCCGCCGAGCCGTTCCGGGCCTGGGCCACGTTCTCCTTCACCGCCCGCTCGGGACGGGTCAACGAGTGCGATCTTCTGATCGCAGTGCCGGCCGGCCTGTACCTCATCGAGGTCAAGAGCCACCCCGGTCGGCTGGAGAACATCGGCTCGACGTGGAACTTCCTCGGCCCGGACCGAATGCGGACGATCGACAATCCGCTCCACCTGACCGATCTGAAGTCCAAGGAACTCAAGAGCCAACTCCTCTGGGCCGCCCGCAAACTGGGGATCAGCGAGCGGGTGGTTCCGCGGGTCGAGCCTGCCGTGTTCCTCTCCGCACCCGACCTCAGCAGCCGACTCGACGACGTTCAGCGCATCAAGGTCTACGGCCGCGACGACGTCGCCGGTACCGGGCTCAAGCGCATCTGGCAGGACTTCCTCGGTCTGCCGCCCGACCGTCCGGAGCGTCGGATCACGCCGGAGTTCTCCCGGCACACACTGCAGCAGCTGCTGAAGGCCATCGGCATCAAGCAGTCCAGCGCCCACCTGCGGTTCGGTGACGCCTGGAAGTTGGAGCCCCGCCCTCTGGAAGCCGGCCCGTCCTGGGAGGACCGCCTGGCCAAGCGCGACGACGGCCTGGTCAGCGCCGAAGGCCGGGTCCGTATCTACCTGGTCAGCCAGCAGGCCAGCGAAGCGGCCCAGAAGTCCACCCAGCGCGCGGCCCGCCGCGAGTACGAGGTGCTCCAGGGCATCAACCACCGCGGCATCGCGGAGGCCGTGGAGATCCGCGAGCACCAGGGCGGCCCGGCGATCCTCTTCCGCCACCGCCACACGGACCTCCGCCTCGACCAGTACCTCGATGTCCACGGCGGCCGGCTCACCCCCGAACTGCGCCTGGACCTCGTCCGGCAGCTCGCCGAGGCCATGCGGTATGCCCACCATCGGTCGCTGTACCACCGGGCGCTCTCCGCCCGCTCCGTCTACGTGTCGAGCCGCAAGGACGGCTCGCGCCCCGAGCTGCGCATCACCGACTGGCAGACAGCGGCCCGGGACTTCGACACCACCGCGACCATGATGCGGTCCATCGGCGGCTCGGCACTCGATGCCGCACTCATCGAGGACGCCGCCCAGGTCTACCTGGCACCGGAGACCGACCAGCCGTACGCGGACCCGGCCGACCTCGATGTCTTCGGCCTCGGCGCGGTGGCCCACCTGATCCTCACCGGCCGACCGCCCGCCGCCCAGCGCAGCGGTCTGCTTGAGCGGCTGCGCACGGACTCCGGGCTTCGGCTCTTCGCCGTCGCCGACGGACTCTCCGATGCCTTGGACACCCTGGTCTTCCAGGCCACCCGGTCCGACGTCAACGACCGCCTCGGTTCGGTGGACAACTTCATCGACCTGCTGGACACGGCCGAGCAGGCGGATGCCAAGCCCGCTCCGCTCTCGGCCGCCGCGATCGACCCGCTGGAGGCCCTGCCCGGCCAGGCGCTCGATGGCTACTGGACCGTCGAACGCGTCCTCGGTACCGGCGCGACTGCCCGCGCGCTGCTGGTCGTCCACACGGAGGAGGACGAAGACGGCAAGGTCCACGAGGAGCGGCAGGTCTTCAAGGTCGCCCTCGACGAGGACAAGGCCGAGCGACTTCGTGCCGAAGAACGCGCGCTGAGGATTGTCGGCGGCGGGGCCATCGTCCAGCTTCGCGGCGACGGCCTGCGCGAACTGGGTGGCCGGACCGTCCTGGAGCTGGAGTACGCGGGCAAGGAGTCCCTGGGTGCTCGACTCCGGGCCGAGGGCAAGCTGAGCTACCACCAGCTGGAACGCTTCAGCGAGGACCTGTTCCGCGCTCTCGACCAGCTCGCTGGCAAGGGCGTTCGGCACCGGGATCTCAAGCCGGACAACTTCGGTATCAGCAAGCGCGAGGACCGCGCCTTCGAACTGAAGCTGTTCGACTTCTCCCTCACCGATGCCTCGGACCGGGACGTCAAGGCCGGTACCCGTGGCTATCTCGATCCGTTCCTGGGATCGGTCCGCCGTGCCCACTACGACGACCACGCCGAACGGTACGCCGCCGCGGTCACCCTGCACGAGATGGCCTCCGGAGAGCGCCCCGTGTGGGGCTCCGGCCGGATCGATCCGATCACCAACGAGGATGCCGAGCTCTACATCGCCACCGAGCTGTTCGAGCAAGCCCTCAGCGAGGGCCTGACCGCGTTCTTCCGGCGTGCGCTGCACCGAGACATCGAGGAACGGTTCGACACCCTGCGCCAGATGCAGGACGCGTGGCGCGAGGTGTTCCGCAGTGCCGACTCCGCGCTGCCGCTCAGCACCCCGAAGACCGTCGACACGACTCCGGAGAGCACCGAGGCGGCCCTCGATGCGGCCGCCACGGCAGCAGACGCCTCCACCCTGCTCGATGCCGCCGGCCTCTCCCTGCGAGCCGTGTCGGTGGCCAACGGCCTCGGGGCGTACACCGTCGGCGAGTTGCTGGAAATCCAGCCATACGTGATCTCCAAGGCGCGGGGCGCCGGTTCGCTCGTGCGCAGGGAGCTCAACCGGCGGCGCAAGCAGTGGGCCGTGGCGCTGCGGTACGAGGCTGTGCCGGCCGCGCGGCAGGCGCCGGTCGAGGGCCCTGCCGAGACGGACAGTCCGGCCGGCGCGACCGGCGTCGACGGTGAAATCCAGCAGGTCCTGTCGATAGATGCGATGGCCACGCAGCTCACTCCGACCGCGGTCCGCAAGAACTCCCACCGTGAAGCGGTGATCCGGCTGACACTCGGCCTACCGCCTGAGGAAGGCGGGCTGTCTCCGCTCGGGCCCTGGCCGGTGCAGTCCCGGATCGCGGCCCACATCGGCATCAACCAGCCGCCAGTCTCGCGTCATCACCGCATCGAGATCAAGGAGTGGGCCCAGGCCTCGTGGCTCAACCCCGTCCGCACGGAACTGGTCGAGATCATCGAGGCGGCCGGCCGTGTGATGACCGCTGTGGAGGCCGCCGGGGAACTGCGCGTCCGCCACGGTGCGGCCGATGACACGCCCGAGCGAACGCAGGCCAAGGCGCTCGCCGTGGTGCGCGCGGCAGCCGAGGCGGAACTGTGGGCAGGTGAGGGCGAGGAGGCCCACGAGCCGCGGCTGGCGGTGCACCGGCGCGGGGACACTGTGCTGCTGGCTGCCGAATCGCTTCCCGGCACGGATGACCCCAGCCCGCGCGAACTGGCCGACTACGCCGCCGCCCTGGGTGACACGGCCGAGCGCCTGGCCCACCTCGAGCCGATGCCCGGACGAGCCGCGATCATTCGTGACCTGCGGTCCGTACCGGCTCCGGAGGGCCTGGCCCCGCTCGCCGACACCCGGCTGGTCGCGCTAGCTGCCGCCGTTGCGCCGACCGCGCAGGTCACCCCGCGGCTTGAGCTGTACCCGCGCGACCTGAGCCTGGACCGGGCGCTGCGGATCTCCCAGGCTGCTGCCGGCGTGCGACGGGAGAAAGGCATCACGGTCGACGAGCTGATCGCGCGCCTCCGGGCCCGGTTCCCGGACCTGATTGTTCTGGCCAAGGGCTCCGAGCCGACGTACGTACAGTTCGAGGAGGCTTTCGCCGAGCTTCGCGTGCCTCTGAAGTACGAGCCGGCCAAGGCCTGCTTCGAACCGCCCGCCCTGGAGGTCGCCCCACTGTGGACGTCGACGGGCACCGGCACGAGCATGCTCGGAGTGGGTGGGCCGTGGATCCCGGGTCAAGATGCGCACGCGCCCAAGATGGCCAAGCTGGCGGAGCGCGCGCAGCGCGGCGGGTTCCTCGCAGTCACGGTAAAGGGTGAGAGCCTTCCAGGGGTCGCTGAAGACTTGACCGCTGTCTACCCGGTCGACCGGATCGATCTCGGGCGAGAGTTCATCGACGCGTTCCACGTGCTGGCGTCGGAGACCGGCCAGGACTGGGCCAAGGTCCTACGAGCGGATGCCGCGTCCACCCCGGGGCACATCAAGCCTGGTCTGGCCAAGTTCGTGCGAGCAGTCTGGCAGCGGGTCGAGTCCGTACTGACTGAGCGCGCGGCAGCCTCCCACACAGTGCTCTTCCTGCACAACGCGGGCCTGCTCGCCCGCTACTGGCAGGAGGGAGGCCATGACCTGTTGGTCCGCCTCCAGGCGGCGGCTCGCCGCCCGGCCGACAAGCCACACGGACTGTGGCTACTCTGCCCCGTCGTCACCCGCAGCCAGGCCCCACACCTGGATGGCCGCACCGTCGAGGTCATCGGCGGGGATGGCGAGCTGGTGCATCTGGACAGCGGAGCGGTAGCAGCGCTCAGCAGGTAGTCAAGCGATTCCCGTCAGGAAAGGTCCGCCTGGGCAGCTTCCAGCCTCGCCATGATCTCCTCGGCAAGCACTCGGAATTCCTGGTAGCACGTCTGCACATATTTTTGAGTACTACCCAGGGCTCCATCGGCCGCTTTGAGATCGAACATCGGCTTGCGTGCATCATGAGCCAGCGGCATGAGACTGCGATAGTTTCGCATCGTCGCAATCTCGTACGAGCGGTCTTCGGTGGGCCAGGAACTGTGGCCCAGCACGGCAGTGCCATACACCCAGGGAATGCGCGCGAGCCAGCGTTCATATGCCCGTACAGGCCGGTCCAGACGCATCTCCGGCTGCATGATCACGTACCCGAGTGGCTTCATGCTCGCCGAGGGGGCTGGAATCGTAGAGGGAATCTGCGGGCGCACCAGTCCCTGCCACGTGCGGCGCCAATCCCGCAGTGTGGGGCCGAGGTTGAGCAACCCCTTGAGCGAGAAAAGGTCCGCCGCGAGAGGCATGAGTACGGTGTCCGCGGCGAGGAGCGCCGCCCGGTTGATGGCCCCGAGGTTCGGGCCGACGTCAATCAGGACAAGATCGGCTTCCACCGCCTGGGCCGCCTGCATGATGATGCGGTAAAAGGCAGTCGTCGTACGGATCGCAGCCTGATCGCCGGCATAACTGTTCAGCCACGCGGCAGAGAGCTTGTCCTCGAACTTGCTGAGTTCAAGGTTTCCAGGCAGCAACCACAGCCCCTCCGTCACCGCTACCGGAGTCACATGTGCGATGTCGCCGGTGCCCTCCAGGATCGGCCGGACGGCCTCCGCGATGGTGAACTGCCCATCGGTACGGGTGAAGAGCATGCGCTGCGCCGGGCGGCTCTCCTGGGCAGCCAGCTCCGAGTCCTCTCCCCAGAGTGCCTCGAGCTCCTGCTCATCGAGGATCGCTGCGGTGAGGTTGGACTGGGGGTCCAGGTCGACAGCGAGAACTCGCACACCCTGGCGCTGCAACATGTGAGCGAGGTGATAGGCGAGCGTCGTCTTGCCGACACCCCCCTTGTTGTTGAACAGCGCGACCGAGATCACTGGGCTCTCCTCACCGTGACGAACCACGAGGACTGATCGACGAGGAACTCCGCCTGCGGGTTGCCGTTACGCTCAAGGGCCGCCCGCACACGACCGATCCCGCGGCCGAACCTGTTGACATAGCCCAGCGACTTCATGGCTGCCGCCAGGGAAGGGTTACGGTAGTCGTTCACCCGGTCGAAGTTGTCACTGCGGACCTGTCCGTACGGGCCACCGGGATTGGTCACCTCAATACGGTCTTCGAACCAGGCGATCCGAACCGGCGCGTACGACGTCTCATAGTTCCGGTGCATGATCGCGTTCATGCAGAGTTCGCGCAACGCTTCGATGGGATAGTCGGGACGCTGCTCCTCCCGAAAGCCCGTCGTCCCTACCACCCGGGTATGCAAGTGGCCGCGAAGGATCGTTTCCAACCTGTCGGCGGTGACCACCACATTGTGGCGCAGCTCCTGCTCGTCGATGATCGGCGCATCGAGATCCAATCCCTGATAACGAACAAACTGAACGTACCCGCCGGGGATAAATGCGCTCGGGTCAAAACCGATCACAAGCAGGCCAACCGTGGTGGCCGTCTCATCCAGAGTTGCGAAGCGCAGTGCGGCCAACTGTTGGGCCACGGTCCGCCCATTGTCCTCTAGTACGTCGGGGGCAATCGCAGCTGGCAGGTAGGTAGAACGGAACAGCCCGAGATCCATCTGTTCCAGCCCGGCTCCGACGACAGGGCGGATGTCGTAGGGCCCATCCCCTACACGGCGACGCTCGGCAAGGACACGTTCATCGTCCCGGGTAGCTCGACGCGTGCTCGGGCCTGGGCGTACCCAGACGACACCGTTAAGGCGTACGGGCGTAGCGGCCGAGCCCTCCACCCGAATCCTGATGACGGGCTTGCCTTTAAAGGTGGCAACGGTGACAGTCAGAGACGGCCGTTCAAGAATCTTCCCGTCATCGCGCATATCTGTGAGCGCGAGCAATGCCTGATCACTCAAGTCAATGCCGTCCACAGGCTCGCCGTGGTCATTCACCCCGACCAACAGGTCACCACCGCCGTTCCCCGCGAGATCGTTGGCCATGGCGCAGATAGCCTGACGAATCGCCTCGGGCCGTTTGGCCTGCTGCTTGAACTCAAGGCAGGCCGTCTCCCTGGTGCCGAGGAGGTCAGCTAGATCGGTGTTCATGAGGACATTCTTCACGCTGGGACTGACACGGTCGAAGACATGGGGCAAGTCACCTCATCGTGAGAGCACATGTCGTCACGTCGCGCGGCGGGGAACGCCGCCCTTGCGGCCGACGCCGAAGGCAATGCGGTACACGTCGGGCAGGTCGAGGCGGTGGGCGGTGCGGCGGGTCATGACGCCGAGCTCGACCAGTTGGTCGATCAGTCCCAGATGATCGCTGGTGTCGAGCGGGCCGCTTCGGTGGTCGTCGACGCCGCCCAGCTCGTTGAGCGTGGCGGTGAGCTGGTGTTCCCGCCAGCAGCGCAGGACAGCCGATTCCTCGATGGGCACCTGCAGGCCGTTCAGCGTCTTTATCGCCTCGGCGGCCCAGGGGATGTCCTCGGTGATCTCGTCCGCACGGACCTTCGACGCCTCCTGGACGCCCTGGCGGATGCCGTCGTGGTGGAGGGCGAACTCGTGCCCGGCGTAGGTGTCCCGGGTGACCTCGGCGGCCTTGCTGACAGCCTTGAGGAAGCTGCGGGGGCTCACCTCGCGGTTGCCGTCCTGGAGGTGGTTGGGCAGCCAGGTGTAGGTGTAGCCCTTCTGCTTCGTCGTGCCCATGTAGGGGCCGGCGATGCCGACGAAGATCTCTTCCTGCCGCTCCTTGTTGGCAATCGCCTCGACCGGCGCGACGAACCGGCCGTCGCCCTCGTCCTGCCAGCGGCCGGTCGACGCCCGGAAGCGTGCGGCGTCCTGGCCTTCGACGTTCCCCAGCTGGTGGAAGAGCAGACCGTAGAGGCCCTCGGTGGTCCAGGTGAGGTCGGCCGGATTGGCACCAATCTTGGAGGCGTCCGGGAAGTTCTTGGGCGCGCTGTGGTACATGTCCGGGCGGATGAAGATCTTGGCCCGGATGCGTCGGGTGCGCAGCCTCAGTTCGAGGGCAACTCGAAGGAGGGCTGAAACCAGGGTGTCGGCGACCTTGCGGTCGCTGTGGAGGTGGTCGAGCGCGTCGAAGAGGATCAGCTTGGTGCCGTTGCGGTCGCCCTCGGCGCGGTCGTGCTCGAAGAGTGCCCGGTCATACTCCTCCGGGTTATCGGCGGCCCAACTAACCTTGTCCGCCCACTTTTCAATCGCGATAACCTCGGGCACGCCGAGGGCCACCAGGACGACGGCGTGCCAGATCTCGACTGGATCGGCCTCGTCCTTGAGGAGCTTCTGGATGACACCCGGGCTCGGGTAGCGGTCCGGAGCGGTCGCCGTGCCGAAGCCGGTGGTCGCCGTCGCGCTGCGCAGCCAGGGCATCATGTACGCCGCGGCGGCGATCCCGCGCAACCGCTCGTCGTTCAGCACCTTGAACCAGACGGTCTTGCCGGTACCGCGCGCCCCACGGACGAGGGTGACGTCCGAATCCAGCGCCAGCCGGTGGGTGGCTGGCGTGAAGAGCAGCCGAAGGTTCGGCTCGGCCGAGTCCGCATCGAAGGCGTTGCCGGCGGCAGTGATGAGCAGCTCGCGGCACTCCTCCGTGGAGAGGCTGTCCGTCATCGTGACTCCGGGAGGGGATCGGGGATGATGCGTTCCACCTTCTCAAGGAAGAGCTCGTAGGCACTCTTGATGAGGGGTAGATCTATCCAGTCCCGGTTGCTGGCCGGGTCGAGCGAGACCAACTCATTGCTGAAGAAGATCGGGATGGCGGCGTGCGGCGCGCCCTCGTCCTGCAGGGACGGGTTGAACGCGTCGCGGTCACCCTTCGCAGCATCGTCATAGAGCGCCGAGAGCACATCCAGCGCGTTGCTGCTGACGGTTTCCAGGCGCTCCTCCCAGTCGGTCTGCGGCAGCATCGCAGCCACGATCCGGAGGCGTTCCCGCAGGGCCCGGGCCTGGTCGGGGCGCTGGTTCCACTGGTTGACCAACATGCCGTAGCCGTGCCAGGTGGCCGGGTTGTCGACGGCGAAGAGCAGCGCCATCTGGCACAGCTGGGTGAGGGTGACGGCGGCGATGTCGTGAACGCCAGCTCGGCTGTCGAGCAGGACGATGTCCGGCTGCCGGCTCTTCTTGGCGACCTGCTGTTCGCACGCCGAAATGGCGGCGTCGAGCCGTCGGGCGAACGGGCGCGGCTCGCCGCCGGGGGTGGCGGGCGGAAGGTCGCTGTAGATCCGGTTCAGCTTCGCGAGGAAATCGTAGCCCTCGCGGGGTCGACCACCGGCAGAGGCCAGCCAGACCTCGCCGTTCCCACTCATCGGGAGGACGGAGCTGCGGCAGATGAGCTCCAGGTCGTCCGCGTTGCCGACGGCGTCCTCCACGAGGTGGTCGACGATGCCGTGATCGGGGAGCCCGGCCGGGTCTTCGAGCAGCGCGGAGACGCCCGGCGATTCGAGGTCGAGGTCGACCACGAGTACGCAGCGGCCGAGGTCCGCGAGGCGCCTGGCGAGGACGGTGGTGGCGGTGGAACGGCCGACACCGCCCTTGAAGCCGTAAAGCGCGACGCGTTGCCGCACGTTGGGGTTCTCGACCTGCGGCGTGCGAAGCCAGTCGGCCCCGACAACTGTGCGGTCGAGCAGGCCGAGGCGGCCAGTATTGCTCTCCGGATCCGCTTCGCTACGGATGGCGATGTCTGGGGAGTCGAGCAGGATCTCGGGGGCGAACATCTCGCTGGCAAGCTGAACGGGGTCAAGGCCGGTGAAGGGGTGCGTGTCCCGGACGAACTCCTCGCGGAGGGAGGCGAGGAAGGCCGTTTGCTCGCTGGTGGCGGCGGTGCGATCGTCAACGATCACACTGACGCGACCCATGAGGTCCCGCACGAGGACGACATCACAGCCAGAGCCGACAGCACGCTCGGCGTGATCGATCGCCTTCGTCCAGGCTTCGTCGAAGCGTGCGGGCGGGTTCATATGTGTCCTTTGCTTGCCAGTTCGTACAACGCGCAAAGCCGCCGAGCGGCATCGATGTGCTGCGCCAGTTCGGCAGCCTGTATTCCATTGCCGTCGGCGTAGCGGTCGTGAACGCTCCAGCCGTCGAAGGGGTTCTCATAGATCAGCGACATCAGGTCCGGCCCCACCCGACCGCTCACTATCTGGGTCAGCTCAGGCCAGAGCTCGTTCACATGGCCAAGCTTGGTCCTCGCCCCCGTGGGGTCCATCGGCGGTCCCTTGGGGTTGAACCGGAACCCCAGGAAGTCGATCAGGTAGGCCTTGACGACGCACTCGGCTGCTAATCCTGCGAGGTGATCCGCAGAGCCGGGCAGGCTCTCCTTCGCCAACTTCACCGACGCATGGAAATGCCCACGGCCGGCAGGCCAGAAGGTGTGCTGCTGAGGCGTAGCGGCGGCGGGTGTGGTCACGCGTTCACTTTAGCGGTGGGGTCGCGACGCCGGGAGCTGTTTGTGCGCAGTCTCGCTGGAGCTAGGGCCGGTGGGAGGTTGGCCGAACCTGGCAGGATGGTAGGTCAGGTTCGCTGGGTGTAGTGGCGGGCGGTGTGGCGTGGTGAGATGGATGCGAGGAGCGATGGTCGCGGGCCAGGACGAGCGGACGGGCTTGGACAAGGACGGGCTGCTGCGGGACCTTCGCAAGCAGGTCGTGCTGCTGGAGGACGACCTGCGGGAGCGCAGTGAGTCCGAGGACGAGTTCAGGACGCGGCTGAAGCGCGAGTACCGAAAGGCCCGGGAGGCCAAGCGGACGGCGGCCACGTACGGGGCCTGGCGGGACGAGCGGGTCACGCAGTCTGCGGTGGCGTGGGTGCTGGGCTGTGTGTTCGTGCGGTTCTGTGAGGACAACGGACTCATCGAGGAGCCGTTCCTGGCCGGGCCTGGGAACCGGCTCACGGAGGCGGAGGAGCGGCATGACGCGTTCTTCCGCGAGTTCCCGCACCTCAACAACCGCGACTGGCTGATCGCTGCGTTCAAGCACCTGGCAGAGTCGAACACGACAGCGGCCGGCTTGTTCGATGAGCAGCACAACCCACTGTGGGAGCTGACCCCTAGCTACGAGGCTGCTACTGAGCTGCTGCGGTTCTGGCGCCGGTGGGGCACGGATGGGCAGATCCAGTACGACTTCACGGATCCCGAGTGGGACACCCGCTTCCTCGGCGACCTGTACCAGGACCTGAGCGACCACGCGCGGAAGACGTACGCGCTGCTGCAGACCCCGGAGTTCGTCGAGGAGTTCATCCTTGATTTGACGCTTGAGCCGGCGATCGAAGAGTTTGGCCTCAATCCGGTGTGGGAGTACCCGGAGGGTACGGAGCGGCGGGGGCTGCGGACCATCGACCCCGCTTGCGGATCCGGGCACTTCCTGCTGGGCATCTTCCAGCGGCTCGTGGAAAAGTGGCGCCAGGCTGAACCAGCCACCAACGACTGGGTGATCGTGCGGCGAGCCCTGGAGTCCGTACACGGCTGCGACAAGAACCCCTTCGCGGCCAACATTGCACGTTTCCGACTGCTAGTTGCAGCGATGCGGGTCGCCGACACCCACCGGCTTAAGGACGCACCAGCGTTCCCAATTAGCGTTTCCGTCGGCGATTCACTACTCCACGGGCGCGGCGCGGCGGGAATTCAGGGAGAGCTGGGAACACTCTTCTCGGAAGAAGTGGATAAGGAAGGCAAAGCCTTCACATACTCCACCGAAGACATTGACGAGTTCGCAACTCGCCAGGACCTCCTAGGGCGAGGATCCTATCACGTAGTCGTAGGCAACCCCCCTTACATTACCCCAAAGGACAAGCAAGAGAACGAAAATTATCGAGATTCATACACTTCCGCCGCTGGGAAGTATGCACTTTCAGCCCCATTTGCGCAGAGGCTTTTCGAGCTCGCCATTCGCGGAATTGGCGGCGCAAAGGCCGGCGGCGGATACGTTGGGCAGATTACTGCAAATTCGTTCATGAAGCGGGAATTTGGAAAGAAGCTGATCGAGGAGTTCTTTCGCAACTCTGCCGAAATCTCCCACGTCATCGACACTTCCGGCGCCTTTATTCCCGGCCATGGGACGCCTACGGTAATCCTCATTGGGCGCAACCGCATCCCCAGCCCGGGACGAGACATTCGATCCGCACTCGGAATCAAAGGCGAACCCTCTCAGCCCGAAAACCCTGCCACAGGGAACGTCTGGCGCGCCATTACTGAACAGATCGGAAGGCCGGGAAGCGAGTCGGAATGGGTATCGGTTGAGGATATCCCGAGCGCTAGTTTCTCGACACACCCATGGTCCGTGAGCGGCGGTGGCGCCGGAGAGACATTTTCGGTGCTAGAGAAATCGACCACCCGGCGACTCGGAGCGCTCAGCTATCGAGTTGGAGTTTTCGGCGTACTCGGATCCGACGACGCCATGATTGCCCCACGTCGAGCATTTAGAGCGCATGGCGTAGAAGATTCATACCTGAGTGCCTTTACGGTTGGCGATGAGGTCCGAGACTGGACGTCATCCTCGGAAAACTCTGTCCTATTTCCGTATAGCTCCACGCATGAGCTGCAATCATTCCATCACAGCTCTGGCATCGCACGGTGGCTCTGGCCCCTTCGAACCGAGCTGGGAAATAGGGCTACTTTTGCGCGGCGCACCTACTTTATCGAAGGCCGCCCCTGGTATGAGTGGCACCAACTTCCGAAAGACGAGGGAGCGAATTCCCGAACGATAATTTTCTCGTTCGTAGCAACACATAACCACTTCACCTTGGATCGAGGCGGCAGAGCGTTCAATCGATCTGCGCCTATGATCAAGCTGCCCGAGCGGGCGAGCGAGGATGAACATCTGGGGCTGCTGGGACTTCTCAATTCGTCGACGGCTTGTTTCTGTCTGAAGCAAGTCAGTCAAGCCAAGGGCGGAACAGATAACTCCAGCGGCGGAGGGAACCGCTGGACTCCAGAGGCTTGGATTGATCGCTACGAGTTCACAGGGACCAAGCTGCAAGAGTTTCCGCTCCCACAGAAGCTGCCCCTTGAGCTTGGCGGCGTTCTCGACACGCTCGCGCAAGAGGTGGCTCTAGTGGAGCCACCTGCCGTATGCGAGACAACGGTCCCATGTCGCAAAGAGCTGGATCTCGCTCGGGCGAAGCACAGGCTAATCCGTCGACGGATGATTGCACTTCAGGAGGAACTGGATTGGGAGGTCTACGGCCTCTACGGGCTGTTGACTGAGAAGGAGTCCGGGCGCCTCACTGCGCCATCTCCCGATCCGGAAACCGTTCCCGAAGTGAAGCTCGGGGAGCGGGCGTTCGAGATTGTGCTGGCGCGCAAGGTGGCAGCAGGCGAGGCTGAGACGGCGTGGTTCGAGCGGCACGGTTCTACGCCGATCACGGAGATGCCCACCCACTGGCCGGAGTGGTACCGCGAAATCGTTCAGGCGCGCATCGACACCATCGAGAGTCGCCGGGATATCGCCCTCATCGAGCGGCCCGAGTGCAAGCGGCGCTGGTCCACTGAACCTTGGGAGAAGAAGGAGAAGGCTGCCCTGCGTACGTGGCTGCTGGACCGCTGCGAGAACGAGCACCTCTGGTTCGTCATGCGCGACGGCATGAAGCAGCCTCGCCGCCTCACCGTGAACCAGCTCGCGGACGAGCTGCGTGACGACGCCGATGTGGTGTCGGTCGCCCAGCTCTATGCGGCCGACCACCTCGGCAAGCCCGACCTGTCGCTCACGCAGGTGCTGGCCGAGGTCGTCGCGGACGAGCACGTGCCGTACCTCTCCGCTATGCGCTACAAGGACTCCGGTCTGCGTAAGCGTGAGCAGTGGGAGTTCGTCTGGGAGGAGCAGCGCAAGGAGGACCGTACCGGCAAACGGCTGGACATCCCTGTCCCGCCGAAGTACACATCCGCCGACTTCCTCAAGGCGTCGTACTGGTCGCAGCGCGGCAAGCTCGACGTTCCCAAGGAGCGGTTCATCTCCTACCTGGAGGCGAGCCCCGATGGTGACCCCACCGTCCTGCTTGGCTGGGCAGGCTGGGATCACAAGGATCAGGCTCAGGCGCTGATCAACCTCATCGAGGACCGCACAGAGCAAGCAGCCTGGGGCACCGACCGGATCCTGCCCTTGCTCGCCGGCCTCCACGAGATCATGCCGTGGGTCCGGCAGTGGCACGGCGAGTACGACGCCGAGTGGGGCACTGTCCCTGCCGACGACTGCGAGGCGTACCTCTCGGAGCAAATGGCCAAGCACCGGCTCACGTCTGAGGACTTGAAGGCTTGGCGACCGGAGCGGAAGACCCGTGGGCGCAAGCCTGCCGCCAAGAAGCGCGCAGCCGAGCAGCCTGCGTTGGACGAGGAGTAGCAAAACGAAGGCGGGGTCCCAGCCCTTGCTGGGACCCCGCCTCAATGCGCTTGAAGGTCAGCCGAGTTCTGCCGCAAAGGCGACGAACGCCGACCACTCGCTTGGCGAGAACCGGAACTGCGGGCCGTCCTTGTCCTTCGAGTCCCGCACGTGGACTGAGCCGGGGCTGGAGGCCACCTCGACGCACTCAGGCCCCTCGTTGCTGCTGTAGCTGCTCTTGAACCACTCCAGTCCCGCGACGCCATCAGCGGGGGGCTTGATCATCATGTCTCTCCCAGCAGTTTCTCGATGAACGTCATCGACTCACGAGGTGTGAGTGCCTGCGCCCGGATGATGCCATATCGAGCCTTCAGCACGTGGGCGTGTTTCCGGTCCGCGATCACACGACTGAACTGCTGGACCTCCGTGTGCGCGACGGTGAGCCCGTCCGGGGTCTCGAACAGGCACAACTGGCCGCCCATGCCCGCGTGGTCTTCCCGGTCGGTCGGCATCACCTGGATCTCGACGTTCCGCAACTGCCCGATCTCCAGCATGCGTTCCAGCACGCCCCGCAGAACCTCTCGCCCGCCGAGCGGGCAGCGCAGCGTCGCCTCCTCCTGCACGAAGCTGAGGATGGGCGCGGGCCAGCGCTCGAAGATCACCTGCCGTGCCATGCGCGCCGCAACCTGCCGCTCGATGGTCTCCTCGTCGAGCAGGGGTCTGCGCATCTTGAACAGCGCCCGGGTGTAGTCCTCGGTCTGAAGCAGACCTTGGATGTTGTGGTTGCTGTACGCCCCGATCTCCACCGACTCGGCCTCCAGCTTGGCCAGGTCGCGCACCTTCTTCGGGTACCTCGCCGTCACCAGGTCTGCCTTGAACGCGGCCACCATCCCGCCCGCGTTCACCGCCTCGTCGACCTTCTCCAGGAACTGCGCGGTCGGGATCCGCTGCCCGCACTCGACCTTCGCCACCAGCTCCTCGGAGAACCCGATCGCAAGCCCCAGCCCGGCCTGCGTGAACCCCGCCCGCTCGCGCCACAGTTTGATCTGCCGCGCGATCGTCCTCACGACCTCCGGCTCTTCTTCCCAGTCCTGCTGCTCGGTGCCACTTCCCAACAGCCCGGCTTCCACCGCCATTGCCACGCACCCAGACGTCACGCACCGCCGGAGTATGACTACACACCGTCGCGCCGCCCTGAAATCGGCAGCCCGGCCCCAAGTCCCTCCCGATACCACCAGCCCCGCTCACCACACGTAATCGGCCGATCACCAACGATCGTTTCCCGCCAAGGGAATTACCGTCCGTACCGGCACACACCACGCACGGGCTGGCAAGATGGGAGGTCGCGCGCGTTATCCGTGCGCTCTCTGTGCGTCCGCGTCCGCGTGAGGAAAGGGAACGAGAGCCCCGATGCCCACCAGCGAGCTCTTCCTGGGTGATGTCTTCGACATCAAGGAAGACATCCATGCCGGCGACTTCAAGATCGAGCTCTCCCAGGGCTTCTCCGAGACCGACGCCCGCGTCGCCGAGTACGTGGTCACCGACCAGCTCGCAGAAGCCTTCCGCTTCGCGCTGAAGATCGTCGGTGCCGCCGTCCGCACCGGGAACTCCCACGCCGCGTACCTGCACGGTTCGTTCGGCTCCGGCAAGAGCCACTTCCTCACCGTCCTGCACGCGATCCTCAATGGCAACGCGCTCGCCCGCGGCAAGGAGAAGCTGCAGGAGGTGATCAACCAGAACGACGACTGGCTCCGGCAGTCCCGCTTCCTGATGGTGCCGTACCACCTCGTCGGCTCGACCGACCTCGACTCGGCGATCCTCGGCGGCTACGTGCACGCGATCCGCCGCCAGCACCCCGACAGCCCCACCCCCGCCGTCTACCGCGCCGACTCCGCACTCGCGGACGCTCGCCGCCAGCGCGAGTTCCTCGCCGACGACGCCAAGTTCGTCGAGTGGCTCGGCGAAGGCGCCACGATGGTGGCCCCGGGCAGCACCGAGCCCGCCCCCGTCGACGAGGACGATCTCGACGCCGGCGCCCTTCCCACTGCGGCCGCAGGCCCGGACGCCTGGACCCCCACCGACCTCGACCGGGCCTTCGCCGCCCCCGCCGGCGACCCGCACCGCGAGGCCCTCGTCTCCGCCCTGCTTTCCGGCCCGATGGCCGCCTACGCCCAGGGCGCCCGAGGTGACAAGGACGCGTTCCTCCCGCTGGAGAACGGCCTGTCCGTGATGTCCCGGCACGCCCAGTCCCTCGGCTACGACGGCATCGTGCTCTTCCTGGACGAGCTGATCCTCTGGCTCCAGGCGCACATGGGCGACCAGGACTTCGTGCGCGAGCAGGTCCAGAAGATGGTCAAGCTGATCGAGTCCGGGGACAGCGACCGCCCGGTGCCGATCGTCTCCTTCGTCTCCCGTCAGCGTGACCTCTCCCAGCTGGTCGGCTCGGACGTGGCCGGCGCGGACGTGCAGAACCTGGAGCAGCAGGTCGAGTACCTCGCCGAGCGCTTCGACGTCGTCGACCTGGAGGACAGCAACCTCGTCGAGATCATCAAGCACCGTGTCCTGTCCCCGAAGCCGGGCATGGAGCACGAGCGCGACGAGGCGTTCAGGCTGGTCGAGTCGGCGCGGGACAGTGTCCGCCAGGTCCTGCTGGACGCCCACGGCCGTACCGAAGCAACCTGGGACGACTTTCGGACTCTCTACCCCCTCTCCCCCGCCCTGCTCAACGTCCTGGTGGACCTCTCCGGGGCGCTGCAGCGCGAGCGCACCGGTCTGAAGCTCGTCCAGGAGCTGCTGCGCAGCCGGCGCGACACCCTGAAGATGGGCGAGCTCATCCCGCTCGGCGACCTCTGGGACGTCATCGCCGCCCGCAGCGGCGAAGCCTTCACGGGGAAGCTGCGCAAGGACTCGGAGATCGCGCACCGCTTCCACGCCCGGGTGCGCAACTACTTGGTGCAGAAGTACGGCTCCGAGGACGACGCCCGCTTCCAGGCCGACGACCGCATGATCAAGACCCTGCTGCTGGCCGCGCTCGCGCCGAACGTGCCGGCCCTCGCCCGCCTCACCGGCGAGCGGCTGGCCGCGCTCAACCACGGGTCGATCAAGGTCCGGGTGGGCTCCGCCGGCTCGCAGGCGAGCAAGCGGCTCCAGGAACTGCAGCCCGACTTCGGCGAGTTGCGCAGCGACGGCACCGCCGACCCGGTGTTCCACATCCACCTGTCCGACCTCGACGTCGAGCCGCTGCTCGACGAGGTCCGCAGCGAGGACAACATGGGCGCCCGCCGGCAGTGGGTGAAGGACCAGCTCTGGTCCGCCTTCGGGATCAACGACACCCAGTCCTTCCTCTGCCGTCGCGACGTCGTCTGGCGCGGCACCAAGCGGACCGCCGAGTTCGTCTTCGGCAACGTCCGCGATCCCAAGCTGCGCGACGACCAGTTCGAGCCCGAGGTCCCGGGAAGCGTCCGCTTCGTCCTGGACTACCCCTTCGACGACAACAACCACTCCCCCAACGACGACGTCCGCCGCGTCGAAGAACTGAAGCGGAGCGGCAGGAACGCATCGGTCGTCGTGTGGATCCCGCACTTCCTCTCCGAGCAGCGGGCCAACCAGCTCGGCCGTCTCCTGCGGATGAACTACCTGCTGGAACGCGACCGACTCGACGACCACACCGCCACGCGCCCGGTCGAGGAGCGGATGCAGATCCGCCAGCAGCTCAAGGAGCAGGCCGGCAACCTCACGACCCAGCTCACCGGCGTCCTCCACCAGGTGTACGGGGTGCACAGCCCGGACCCGAACAACATCGGCGCCGAGGTCACGGACAACCAGCACCTCTGGTCGCTGGAGCGCACGTACAGCCGGCCAGAGCTCGCACCGGGCGCCGGTTTCGAGCAGAACCTGTACAGGATCGCGGACGGCATGTTCGACGCGCTCCACCCCAAGCACCCGGACTTCGACCGCAACCTCGAACGCAAGGCGGTCACCACCCGGGAGCTGAAGACCACCCTGGAGTGGATCGGGCGCGCCATGCAGGACGGCTCCCGGCGTACGGTCGTCGACCGCCACCACCTGCCCACCGTCAAGAAGGTGGTGCACGCCCTCAAGCTCGGCGAGGTCCATGACGGGCCGCTCAACCTGACCAACGACTGGCGCCTGCAGATCAACCAGAAGGCGGCCGAGGCCCGGGCCGGCTCGGACCTGTCCGTCGACGACATCCGCAAGTGGATCGAGGAGCTCGGCTACACCGGGCTCGACAAGAACATCGGAAACCTGATCATCGCCACCTACGCGCTGCTGGACGACCGCACCTGGGTCTACCAGACCTCGGCGCTGCGGGAAGCCCCCGATCTGGAGCGGATCGGCACCGGGTACGGGCTGCGCGCCGTCGAACTCCCCAGCGAGGAGGAGTTCGCCGCCGCCTGCCGCCGGGCCGCGAAGATCTTCGGCGTATCCGGTTCGTCCCTCCTGTTCGCCCGCAACGTGAACGGGATCGCCACCGGCGTGCGCGAGGCGGCGAGGCGCAACAAGACGGCGGTCGCCGAGCTGCGCGGCGCGTTGAACAAGCACGCGACCGCCCTCGGGCTGATCACCAAGGCGCCCCGGCTGCGGTCGGTCAACGCCGCCACGGACCTGACCGAGCGGCTCGCCCGAATCGACGACAACACCGCTCTGCTCCGCGAACTCGCGGCCGCCGGGTACGACGTCACCGACGAGGAGATCACGGCGACGATCTCGAACGCCGCCGAGGTCCGCGACGCGCTCGACGACACCAAGTGGGCGCGGTTGGAGAGCATCCGCGCCTACATCGGACGCGGTGACCGGGTCGGCGAGCGCGCCGAGCGGCTGGTCAACCAGGTGCGGGAGGCGGCGAACGACCAGGAGCAGGCGACCCACCTGGCCCCCGTCCTGCACCAGTTGGACGATCAGGTGGTCGCGCTGATCACCGAAGCCGCCACGCTGTCCCAGCCCGCACCCCAGCCGCCCACCCAGCCCGCACCTCCCGCACCGCAGCCCGACCCGGGGGCCGGCGTTGTCAGCCTCACCGAGCACGGGAAGCCGTCGGTGCCCTCCGACGACACGACGGCCTCCGGAACGGACGAGGCCCGGCCTGCAGGCCCCGGCAGCCCAGCCGACGGTGCAGGGTCGGGCCGTTCGGGCGCCCATCGCGTGATCGAGCCGACCGAGCTGGAGGCCGGCCTCGCCGCGGCGGTCGCCGGGCTGTCCGACGAGATCCGCTTCTACGTCGCCGAACATCCGGGTGCCCGGATCGAGCTGGTCTGGCGACCCGTCCCGACGACCGACGAGAACGGCCGGAGCAACGCCGGGGCCGGCCACTGATGCCCACGGCCCTGCCGCAGATCGGCCGCCGGACCATCGAGGCCCTGCTGGCCGGCTCCAAGTCGAGGGAGAGCTCGAAGGAGAAACCCTCGAAGGACGCCGCCCCGGAGCCGAGGGAGGCACCGGACCGGCGACTGGTTCTGTTGTACGGCCGCTACGCCGAGCCGACGCCCGCCGAGTTCGCCATCAAGGTCGGAGCGACCACCCGACGGGTCAGCGTCGTCGAGGAGGACTCGGTCCTCGGCATCATCGAGGCGTGGCAAGAGCACCGGAGCACCGCGTCGGAGGGCGACTTCCTGGTCGTCGCCACCGGCGTGGACGACGCCCAACTCGGCTGGGACGTACGCGCGTACGCCGCCGGCAGGCGAATCCTGACGATCGAGAACGCGCAGATCGTCATGCAACGGTTCGGCGTCCTCCAGCTCGACCCGACCATCCAGCAGCAGACCTGGCTGCTGGACGCCCTGCTCGACGCGGAACCGGCCGACGGCTGGCCGCGCGTCGGCACGGTCCTCACCCGTGACGCGGCCCTGGCCGCCCTCGTACCCGCCCGCCTCGGGCTGCGCAGGGGTGACGGCAGCCTGACCGGCCCTGGGCAGGACACGACCATCGATGCCGACACGCTCCTCGCATGGTCCCGGACACCGGCCGGTCCGCAGCGCTTCACCGAGTTGGCTCCGCAGGAACGCGCTGCGATGAAGGCGTGGCTGGGTGAGACCGCCGGTCCCGCCGTACCGGTCCTACTGTCGCTGGTCGAGGCCGGCCTGGGGCATGACGCCATGGCCCTCGGACTGCTGGCCTCCGCCCTGCGCGACCCCTCCGCCGACTCGGACGCCGCCCTGGCCGTGGGCGGGCTCTTCGGCCAGGTCACCCCGCGCCGCAACGAGCTGCAGTCCTTCGCGGAGGCGGTCGAAGGCACGGTGACCCGGTGGATCGGCCAGGCGCGGACCAACGAGGACGCCCGCCAGCGGGTACTCTCCGTCATCGACCGAGCGGATGAACTGGCCGTCAGGGTCGGACTCACCGACAGCCTCCGCGGCAACCGTTTCCTCGGCTCCAGCCTCACCGGCCAGCTGCGCCGGGTCTGTGCGCTCGCCCGACAGTCCCCCGCGGACGCCGAGTCCGCACTCGCCGATCTCAGTGGCCACGGACTCGCCGCGCTGCATCCGAACCGCGTGCTCGTCGCGGAAATGGCCGTCCGGGTTGCCCGGTGGCTGGCCCTTCCCCAGCCGCAGGTCACCTCGGTCGCGGCCGGAGTCCGGACCCACCTGGCCGACTGGGGATGGGTCGACCGTGCGCTCACCGTCCTGTGGCACGGTGATCCCTCCGGGGACACCGCCACCGACCAGGACCTCCGGGCGCTCTACGAGGAGGCGGCGCTGCGGCGGTCCGTCCTCGACGAGGCGTTCGCCCGGCGGCTCGCCACCTGGGCGCCCCATGCCACGGCCCAGCAACCTGGTGAGTGTCTGGTCATCGAGAACGTCCTGGCCTCGACGGTCGTCCCGCTGCTGCGCAAGGACGGCCCGGCGCCGTTCGTCCTCGTTTTGGACGGCATGAGCAGCGCAGTGGCCGCCCAGCTCGGCGAGGAGACCGAACGCGAGGGCTGGCTGGAGACCGTTCCGCCGTCGCCGGACGGCGCCGCGCCGGCCCGGCTCGCCGCTGTGTCGATGTTTCCGTCGGTCACCGAGATCAGCCGGGCGTCGCTGCTCAGCGGCGCCGCCGTCAAGGGCGGCCAGACGGTGGAGACGACGGGATTCACTACCTTCTGGAGGCGCCACCAGCGGTCCTCCGTCCTGTTCCACAAGGCCGCGATAGGCGGACAGAGCGGGCGCTTCCTCTCGGAGGAGCTCACCGTGGCGCTGGCCTCGGACTCCGTAGTAGGCGTCGTCCTCAACACCATCGACGACGCTCTGGACAAGGGCCAGGAGGGCCGCCGGACCACCTGGGGCATCGATTCCGTCACCTACCTGCGGGAGCTGCTCGCCGCCGCGCGCAGCTACGGCCGACCGGTCGTGCTCGTGGCCGACCACGGGCACGTGCTGGAGCGCAAGCCGGGCGAGGGCCCCACGGCCAACGACAGTGCGGCGAGTGCCCGTTGGCGGACCGGCACCCCGGCCGAGGGTGAAGTCCTGCTCGCCGGCCCCCGGGTCTTCGAAGGCGGGGGCACCATCGTGGCCCCGTGGCGAGAGGACATCCGGTACACCGGCCGCCGAGCCGGCTACCACGGCGGTGCGGCCCTCGCCGAGGTCACCGTGCCCGTGCTGATGCTCGTGCCCTCCCGCGATGCGATGCCCAAGGACTGGGTCGCCCTCCCGCGCGAGCAGGCCGTGCCCGGGTGGTGGGCGCCGAGCGCCGAGCGCTTCCGCCCGGAGGCCGAGGCGTCGGCCGGTCCTCTCGCCGACGCGACCCCGATCGACCGCCCGGGCCCGGTGGCCGACGCCGAGGAGAACTCCGACACCCCTGCCGAGCCCGTCGGCGCAGTCGCCACCACACTCGGTACGCAGGTCGTGGGCAGCGTGGTCTACAAGGCGCAGAAGGAGTACGTCCGCAAGGCGCCGGAGACCAAGGTCGTGGTCGCCGTCATCGACGCCCTCCACCACGCCGGAGGAACCATGTCCCCGGCCGCCCTGGTGGCGGCGATCTCGGCCACGGGGCGCTACCGACGGAACATCGACGGGTTCATCGCCATCCTGCAGCGACTGCTGAACATCGAGGGGTACCCCGTCCTCGGGTTCATCGACTCCGGCCACACCGTCAAGCTCGATGTCACCATGCTGATCGCACAGTTCCAACTGGAGGAACCGCGATGACCGCCCAGCACGAGGTCAGCGCCGTTCGTCGGCGCGAAGTCATCGACGCCCTGCGGCGCGGCACCGTGCCGCAGTCCGGGCTCGACCTGCTCGCCGTCGGACTCGACCGGTTCGTCGGAGCGCTGGACGACGACTTGGCCTCGGTGGCCCGTGGCGGCGCCGCCTTCCACGCCATCCGCGGTGAGTACGGCTCCGGCAAGACGTTCTTCGCCCGCTGGCTCGCCGAGCGGGCCAAGCGCGCAGGGCTCGCCACCACGGAAGTGCAGATCTCCGAGACGGAGACCCCGCTCCACCGCCTGGAGACGGTCTACCGCAGGCTCACCGAGCGCCTCACGACGGCCACCCATCAGCCCAGTGCCCTCCGGGCGGTCGTCGACTCCTGGTTCTTCACCTTGGAGGAGGAAGTCCTCGACGCCGGAGAGGTGGACGAGGACGACGAGGCCGCCCTGTCGACTGCCGTGGATGTCCTGATGGAACGTCGGCTCGCCGACGTCGCCCGCACCACCCCGGCCTTCTCCGCCGCGCTGCGCGGCTACCGGCAGGCCCTCGCATCCGGCGACACGGCGACCGCGGAGGCCGTGATCGCCTGGCTGGGCGGACAGAAGTCGGTCGCCGCCTCGGCCCGGCGTGCAGCCGGAGTGCGCGGCGACCTCGACCACTTCGCGGCGCTCGGCTTCCTCCAGGGCCTGCTGACCGTTCTGCGCGACTGCGGGCACCCGGGGCTCCTCGTCGTCCTCGACGAGATCGAGACCCTTCAGCGGGTTCGTGGCGACGTCCGCGAGAAGGGCCTCAACGCACTGCGCCAGCTGCTCGACGAAATCGACGCCGGCCGGTTCCCCGGGCTCTTCCTCGTCATCACCGGCACCCCGGCGTTCTACGACGGCCAGCAGGGCGTCCAGCGCCTGCCTCCGCTCGCCCAGCGGCTCTCGACCGACTTCACCACGGATCCGCGCTTCGATTCGCCGCGGGCCGTCCAGTTGCGACTCGCCGGCTTCGATCTCGCCCGGCTCGGCGAACTCGGCCGTACCGTGCGCGATCTGTATGCCGGGGCCGCGCGGAATCCGGGGCGGATCGCCGAGCGGGTCGGCGACGCGTACCTCGCCGAGCTCGCCACCGCGGTCACCGGTGGGCTCGGCGGCAAGGTCGGGGTGGCGCCCCGGCTGTACCTGCGCAAGCTGATCGCGGATGTGCTGGACCGCGTCGACGAGTTCGAGGACTTCGACCCGCGGCAGCACTACGCGCTGACCGTGTCCACCGGCGAGCTGACCGAGGCGGAACGCAACGCGGCAGCGTCCGTTGCCGACGACATCGAGCTGGATCTTCCGTGAGCGGCGTCGACGACCTCGACCCTGTACTCGTCCACCACATCGTCAACACGCTCGGTTGGCCAGGCCTGCGCCCGCTGCAGGAGCGTGCTGTCGAGCCGCTCCTCGCAGGCGATGACGCGGTTCTGCTCGCGCCGACTGCTGGTGGGAAGACAGAGGCCGCCGCCTTCCCGCTGCTGTCCCAGATGAGCATGCAGAGGTGGAGCGACACCTCGGTGCTGTACCTGTGCCCGCTCAAGGCTCTGCTTAACAATCTGCTGCCCCGGCTTCAGACGTACACCGCCTGGCTCGGCCGTACGGCAGCGCTCTGGCACGGCGATGTGACCACCGGGCGCCGTCGGTGGATCCTGGCCGAACGACCCGACGTCCTGCTGACCACGCCCGAGTCGCTCGAAGCCATGCTGGTCAGCGCCCACGTCGACCACAAGGCCTTCTTCTCGGGGCTGCGCGCCGTAGTGGTCGACGAGGTCCACGCCTTCGCCGGGGACGATCGGGGCTGGCACCTGCTCGCGGTCCTGGAGCGGCTGCAGCGGGTCGTAGGACGCCCCATCCAGCGGGTGGGGCTGTCCGCGACGGTCGGGAACCCCGCCGAGCTGCTGGAGTGGCTCCAGGGAACCGGTGTCGGGAAGCGCCCTGGCCGGGTCGTCGCCCCCCACCTCGATGAGCCTGCCGGTTCCTCCCCGGGTGGCCAGGCCACCCCTCCCCCGGGCGACGTACAGCTCGACTACGTCGGCTCGGTGGACAATGCGGCGACGGTGATCGCCGCCTTGCACCGGGGCGAGAAGCGCCTGGTCTTCTGTGAGTCACGACGGCTCGTGGAGGAACTCGGCGAGAAGCTCCGCATGAAGGGCGTCACCACCTTCCTGTCCCATGCCTCCCTCTCCGTCGACCAGCGGCGCCAGGCGGAAGAGGCCTTCGCGGAAGCCAGAGACTGCGTCATCGTCTCGACCAGCACGCTGGAACTCGGCATTGACGTCGGCGACCTGGATCGGGTCATCCAGATCGACGCCCCGGCGACGGTGGCCTCTTTCCTGCAGCGCATCGGGCGCACCGGTCGACGCGCTGGAACCAGCCGTAACTGCCTGTTCCTCGCACTCGACGAGAACGGCCTGCTCGGCGCGGCCGGCCTCCTGCTCCAGTGGTCCAGAGGATGGGTCGAACCGGTGGTTGCGCCACCTGAGCCGCGCCACATCGTCGCCCAGCAACTGCTTGCCCTCTGCCTGCAGGAACACCGGGTCGGCGATCACCTATGGCCAGAGTGGTGGAACGGCCTCGGGCTCTTCAGTAGCGAGGCCCGCCCCATCCTTCGCCACCTGGTTGAGGAGGGCTACCTCGATCAGGACGGTGGCCTTCTCTTCATCGGCCCGGAGGCCGAACGCCGGTTCGGCCACCGGCACTTCATGAACCTCACAGCAGTCTTCACCTCACCACCCCAATTCACCGTCCTGCACGGCCGAACGGAGATCGGGCAGACCGATCCCGACCTGCTGACCGAGGAAGTGGCCGGCCCCCGAAGGCTGCTCCTGGCCGGTCGAAGTTGGCTGGTCACCTACATCGACTGGAGCCGCAAGCGCTGTTTCGTCGAACCCGTCGACAGCGGCGGAAAGGCCAAGTGGAGCGGCTTCGGGTTCGTACGAGGCACCTCCTTCGAACTCACCCGTGTTGTCCGGGAAGTCCTGTTGGGTACGGACCCGCCCGTCGACCTCACCAAACGAGCAGTGCGATCGCTGGCCGAGGCGAGGGAACATTTCCTCGAGGAGGTTCATCCAGGCGGAACACTCGTAACCCGGACCTCCAACAGCCAGATCCGCTGGTGGACGTGGGCCGGCCATCACGCCAATGCCACCCTCGCGTCCACTCTTTCCGAACTCACTGTCCCAGCACAGCGCGTCAACGACTGTTGGATTCGGCTGAGGGAAGACGTCACACCTCAGATGTGGAAGGACGCGCTGGCTCACGCCGTCGACCGGCTCAGCCTGCCAGACGTGGACGACCGAGCGGTGAAAGGGCTGAAGTTCGCCGAAGCCCTCCCCGCCCGACTCGCCCAAGCCACGCTGGCCCGGCGCCTCGCAGATCTGGCGAGCGCACGGATCGTCCTGGGCGAACCCACACGGTTTGCCATCAAACCAGTTTGATCGATGTCTCACAGCGTGCGCCTCTCGGCTCTGGACGAGCAGGCTCATCGACAATCCCCTGCTTGGTCAAGAGCCTTGGCTAGGCGATCACGATGGTGCGGGGGGCCTGAGACCGCGGATTAGCTTCCCCTACCCGTTTGGGTAGTAAGTCACCGAACAAATCCGCAACTCGAACCCGAACCGGCTGACGGCCAACGGTCCAGCACACGTGTTCTGATGCAACGCATCGTGGGCGCCGCACCCGTCAGCCACGAGGCGCGAGGCGCCCGGCGCGTCGTTACGCAGCCGATGGGCGGCCGTGACACGACCGGCCGAGGACCGCGACACGGCGCTCCTACGGTCGTCCACGACGCCACCGGCCGAGCCGTTCGAGCCGGCCGGAGGGCGTCCGCGACGAAGGACGTCCGCGTCCGGCGCCGACGACGGACGTCCCGCGACACCGGCACGCCGCCTTCCGCACACCGCACACCGCACCGCGGACCGGCGTCCGCCCCGTACCGACCGATGCAGATGGAGACACCCCGCATGAGCAGGAGCCGTACCCACCACTCGCCCGCCCGCCGCGTCCTGGCGGCCTGCGCCCTGACCGGCGCCGCGCTGCTGGCCACCGTCACCGGCGGGCAGGCCTGGGCCGACGGCGCGCCGAAGCCCGCCGCCCCCGCCCCCGCCGCCCCCGGCGCCGCCGCGCCGAGCCCCGAGACGGCGCCGAAGACCGCCACGCCCACCCCGGTCGCCCCCCGGTCCGCGGCCTCGCCGGCCGTGGCCGACCCGAAGGGCGCCCCCGCGCCCGCCCCGGTCGCCCCCGGCGACGCCCGGCCGCAGGTCCGCGAGGTGCCCAAGGGCGCCGCGCAGGCCGGTGACGGCTCCTCCGCCTCCGACGGTTCCGGCCTGATGCTCGCCGGTGGCGGCGCCGTCGCGGCCGTCGGCGCCGCCGGCCTGGGGTTGGCCGTCGAGCGCCCCCCCTCCCGGGCGCGCGCGTGGCACCGGTGCCCAGTCCGCCCGGCAC
>NZ_JBEXJK010000055.1:0-29217 GCF_040609095.1 Kitasatospora sp. NPDC004799 | reverse complement strand
GCGGCTGCCGCCGCGGCCGGTGACGAGACGAAGGCGCACGAGGCACGGGTGGCGGCGGACGCCGCCGACGCGGCCGCGAAGATCGCGGCGGACGCCAACGCCACGCTGGTCAAGGCGAACGAGGCCGCGGCGCGGAGCAAGGACGCGGCGGGTGCCGCGCTCAGCGCCAAGGGCAACGCGGATGCGGCGGCGGGTTCGGCCGAGCAGGCCGGTGCCTACGCGGACAGCGCCGGCGGCCAGTCGGCCAAGGCCAAGCAGGCGGCAGCGGCGACGCGCCGCCAGGCTGCCGAGGCCGGCCGTGCCGCCGCGGCCTCGCAGCAGCTGGCCGGGGAGGCCGCGACCCAGGCCGAGAACGCCAAGACGCTGCTGGCGTCCGCGGCCTCCCACGCCGCCGCGGCGGCCCAGGCCGCGCGGGACGCCGCCGACCACGCCGGGCAGAGCGCCAACGCCGCGCAGGAGTCGACCGACCACGCGAACGCCGCCTCCGGGTTCGCCACGGACGCGCAGAGTGCGGTCGACAAGGCCAACGCGATCCAGGACCTGACCCGGCGCACCGAGGCCGAGGACCTGACCAACCGCACGGCCTCCGCCGTGGAGAGGGCCCGCAAGGCCAAGGCCGACGAGGCCGAGAAGCAGGCGCAGACCGACCAGGCTGCCCAGCAGGTCCAGCAGGCGAAGGCCGAGGCCGACCGCCTGGCCCAGCTGGCCAACCAGCCCGGTGCGACGCCGGCGCAGGTGGCCACCGACGGCCGCAGGCTCGCCCTGATCTCCCGCAAGATCTCCGGGGAGTGGGGAGCCTCGGCCGCCGAAGCCGCCCTCACGGGCCCGGACACAGCCGTCCTCACCTACCTCAAGACCGGGCGCAACGAGGCCGAGGAGCACGACGCCCGCGACCGAGCCACCCAGGTCTACACCGACTCCGACAACGACACGGTCCGCACCGTCGCCTACACGGCCCTGCAGGGCGATGCCGCCCGGGTCGGCGCGTTCCTGACCAGCGGTCAGTACGAGGCCGCCGCGCCGGAGAACCGGCTGACGATCACCCGCATCACCGACAACGCCGGCCCGGCCGTCAAGGCCGCCGCCGACGAGGCGCTGCGGGTCAACACCCCCGCCGCCCTGCGGGACTTCCTCGGCAAGGGCCTCGCGGACGCGCAGGCCGCCGACGACCGGCTGACCGCCACCCGGCTGGAGGACGCCCCGGCCACCGAGCCCGAGCTGAAGGCCGCGGCGAGGGTCGCCCTCGAGGGCCCCGTGCAGGACCTGCGTGCCTTCGTCGCCAAGGGCCAGTTCACCGCCCAGCAGCGCGACCGGCTCACCGCCGTCCACGTCGCCGACGTCAAGGGCCTGATCGCCCAGGCCACCGCCGCCTCCGCGACCGCCGCCCAGAACGCGGCCACGGCCCAGGCCGCCGCCGCCATCGCCCGCGCCGCCGCCGAGGAGGCCAAGGGCTACCAGGCCGCCGCCCAGGCGTCGGCCGACACCGCCGCCGACCAGGTCGCCAAGGCCCAGGCCGCCGCCGACGCCGCCCAGGCCGACGCCACCAGGGCAGCGGCCTCCGCGAAGACCGCCAACGCCGCCAAGGCCTCCGCCAACCGCGACGCCGCCAAGGCCGTCTACTCCGCCGGCAGGGCCGAACAGTCGGCCAGGCAGGCTCGGTTCAGCGCGGCCGACGCCAACGAGTCCGCGAGCGCCGCCCGGGCCTCCGCGGAAGCGGCCGGCCAGGACGCGACAGCCGCCCAGGCCGCCGCCGACGACGCCCACGCGAACTACCAGGTGAAGCAGGAGGCCGAGGAGAAGGCCCGGCTCGCCAAGCTGGAGGAGGAGCGCAAGCAGGCCGAGCAGCAGGCCCAGGCCGAGAAGCAGAAGCAGGACTCGATCGCGGCGATCGAGGAGGAGATCAAGAAGGCGAAGGAGGACAGCGAGAACGTCAGCTACCTCTACCAGCTCTTCTCCGAGAGCATCCACCTCACCCTCGACGTCATCGGCGGCGCGGGCGGCGTCATCGCCCCCGGCCTCGCCGACATCGCCGACCTCGTCAACTGCGCCTACTACGCCGTCGAAGGCCGCACCACCGACGCGGTCACCTCCTGCATCGGCGCGATTCCTTTCATAGGCGACGGCGCGGCCGTCGCCAAGCTCGCCCAGTGGGCCAAGAAGTTCGGTTCCTGGGGCGAGAAGGCCGTCGAGTTCATCAAGAAGCTCGTCACCCGGCTCCCTCCCAGCTGCCCGCTGCCGAACAGCTTCGTGGCAGGCACCCGCGTCCTCATGGGCGACGGCTCCACCCGCGCCATCGAGACCGTCAGGATCGGCGACGAGGTTCTCGCCACCGACCCCACCACCGGAGTGACCGGACCCCGCCGGGTCTCGGCCACCATCTCCTCCCCCGACGACCGGGACTTCACCGACGTCTCGCTGAGTGCCGGGCAGTCCCTGACCAGCACCGACCACCACCCCTTCTGGTCCGAGAACCGGAAGACCTGGATCGACGCCGTCGACCTGAAGACCGGCGACGAGCTGCGCGACCCGACCGGACAGCCCCGGCGCATCGAGGACGTCCGGCACTGGAACACCCTCCAGCCCGCCTACAACCTCACCGTCGACGACCTCCACACGTACTACGTCCTCGCGGGCGACACGCCGGTGCTCGTGCACAACAGCGGCAAGCCCTGCGGTGAGCACGATGTTCCCGGGCTCCCCAGGACTCCCGACAAGATCGGCACCGGCCCGGGTGACTGCAAGGAATGCGCGGAAAGCATTCGGGACAGTCTGGGCGGCGGGAACGTCGTCCGGTTCGATCCCGCTCCCTATCCCGCCTTCGGGCGGTACCAAGGGCAGGAGCACGTCTGGACGCACCACTACGTCGTGGTCCGTGACGGGCGAGTGTACGATGCGTTCACGCCCAGAGGGGGATTGACGATCCCGGAGTACAAGGCCCTCTGGGAATACGGCCCGGACATCAACTTCGGATTCTAGGAAGAGCCGTGAACCACAGGGATCTGATCACCGAGGTACGTGCGAAGCCTGGACTCTTCGGGCTCGACGGTTCGTACCGGTCCAGCGTGGCATTCCTCGTCGGCCTCGACCTCGGAAGCTCCGGAGGCCTGCTCAGGGGATTCAGCGAATGGCTCGTCGTGAGGCGCGGGCACCGCACCAGTCTGGGCTGGCAGCGCCTGGTCCTGGAAGTCGCCCTGGCGGGAGAGTCGATCAGTGGTCCGGCCGATCTGGACGGGGCCCGGGAACAACGCTCGGTGGACTTCCTGTTCGCGTTGCTGATCGAGTTCCTGGAGCTTCGGGACAATTCCCTTGAGTTCGCCCGAATGTACGCGGCCTACAGCTCGCTGTACGCGTCGGATGAATGAGGACAGTGAAAACGAGGAGCCCCGTCAGGTCGGTCCTGGCGGGGCTTCCCCGTGTCCCTGGGGGGAGCCCGGAATCGGTCGGGCCGTAGTCGCCCGCCCGGGACCGGGCGTCAGCAGCCGATGGAGCGCATGGTGACGGTGGTGAAGTAGGTGTTCCTGGGGGCGTGGAGGGTGATGGCGCGGGACTTGCCCTTGCCGCCGGCCCAGTCGCTGTCGACGTGGCCGCCGTTGGAGAGCTTGCCCTCCACGTAGGGACAGCGGCCGTCGGCCTTGGTGTCGTGGACCGTGCCGACGACCTTGGTGTTGTAGTTGCACCACTTGCCGTTGGCGTAGCCCTGGCCGGAGCTGATGCTCCAGTTCTGGGTGCAGGAGTCGGCGGGCGGCGCGGCCTGGGCGGCGGCGGCCGGGAGCAGCAGGGCGGCGAGGGTCAGAGCGGCGACGGCGGCTCCGGGGACGGCGAGACGGCGCTTGGACACGGCGGTACCTCCACACGGTTGCACGGTGGACATCCGGGCCGGGGCGGTCACGGCGGCGCGGCGGCACAGGAACGCGGCCCACCCCCGGCGGTCCGACGAGCGTGACGTAGTCGAACGACCGCCGTCAACGGCCGGCTCGGGCGCGGGTGGCGGGATGCCGCCCCTGGGGCACCGGAGCGGCACGTACGGCCCAAGGGGTACGTCCCGCACCATGGGGACGGGCCGAGTGGTCGTCCAGGTGCGCGAACCTCGCTCCGGAGTTCGCCGGTTCGCCCTCGGCGGGCCGACCATCGGATGGCGATCTTCTGACGGACAGTCATAACATTTCGGCCGCACGGGGAACAGAACGCTCCGCACCGCCGTCGTAGCGGATGCGGAACACCCGCGCCGGTTCGATCCGAGGGGGAATCGCTGTGGTGGAATCCTGGCTCGCAGTGGAGGCGGGCGGCCCCGACGCCGTCCTCGACCTGCGCGACTGGCTGGCCGGCGAGCCGGCGCTCCGCGGCCGGGTCCGCGTCGCACCGGCCACGCCCGGCCCGGGCGAACTCGGCGGCTGGTCCGACGTGCTGATCGTGGCGGTGGGGGCGGGCGGCGCCGTCACCACCCTGGCCGCCTCGCTCCGGGGGTACCTGAGCCAGCCCCGGACCAGCACCGTCCGGCTCAAGACCGTACGGCCGGACGGCACCCGTACCGAGGTGACCGCCGAGCACGTCGCGCGCTCGGACGTGGAGACGGTGCTCCGGGCGGCCCTGCACGACGAGGCGCGGACCGCTGTCGACGTCCGGACCGACGGCGTCCCGGACTGACCGTGTTCCGGCTCCCCGACGCCGCGCGCTCGTGGGCGGTGCTGATCGGCACCGCCCACTACACGCACCAGGGTGGGCCCGCGGACGTCCCGTCGATCACGAACAACGTGCTCGACTTCCGGGACGTCCTGATCGACGGCCAACCGGGCGCGTTCGCCCCCGAGCGCAGCATCACCGTGCTGGACCCGCGACAGCCGAGGGACCTCGGCCTGCCGCTGCTGCAGGCGGCCGCCGCCGCCGAGGACGTACTCCTCGTCTACTACTCCGGCCACGGCCTGATCGGCTCCAAGAAGGGGGAGCTCTACCTCGCGCTCACCGAGACCGACCAGAGCATGCCGTCCCTGACGGCCTGCCCGCTCGACGTCGTCCGGGAGGCGTTCCAGGCCAGTCCGGCCCGCGTCCGGGTGCTCGTCCTCGACTGCTGCTTCTCCGGCCGCGCGGTCGCGGGCGGCCTGTCCGGGAGCTCCCCGCCGGTGGCCGAGCAGCTGGAGATCGCCGGCGCGTACACCCTGGTCTCCTCGCCGCCCAACTCGCCCTCCCACTTCGAGGAGGGCAAGCGGCACACCGCCTTCACCGGCGAGCTGCTGCGCGCGCTGCGCAACGGGGTCGACGGCGCCGGCCCGGAGGGGGTGTCGCTGGGCGCCCTCTTCCCCCACCTGCGGCTCGCGCTGCGCTCCCGGGGCTGGCCGGAGCCGGAGCAGTGCGGCACCGACACCGCCGCCAACCTGATCCTCAGCCGCCCGCGGGCCGGACGCCTCGGCCGGCCAGGTCCGGAGCAGCCCCCCGACGGCCCGCAGGGGCCGGTCACGGAGCGGGAGCGCTTCCAGTCCCTGGTGGAGGCCGGGCGGCGCCTCGGCCAGGGCGGCCACGCCCGGTCCGCCGCCTCGGAACTGGGCAACGTCCTGGACGAGATGACGCAGATCCTGGGCTCGGACGACCCGGACACCCTGGCCGGACGGATCGAGTACGCCCAGTGGCTGGGCGCCGCCGGCCAGGTCCGCGAGGCGCTCGACCTGTCCACGGCGGCGGTCGGCGCGCTGACCCGGGTGCTCGGCGCCGACAACCGGGTCACCCTCGTCGGCCGCGCCCAGCTCGCCCACTGGACCGGCGAGACCGGGCAGCCGCTGGAGGCGGCCCGCCTCACCGGCGAGGTGGTCACCGACCTGACCCGCGCGCTCGGCCCGGACGACCGCGAGACCCTGCTCGGCCGGGGCCGGCACGCCCACTGGCTCGGGGTCTCCGGCCACACCGGCGCCGCCGCGCAGCTCACCGACCTCCTGGTGACCGACCTGCGCCGGGTGCTCGGCGCGGAGGACCGCGACACACTGGTCGGACGCATCAACCAGGCCCAGTGGACCGGCCGTTCCGGGCAGACCCGGCAGGCCGTCCGCCTGCTCAACTCCCTCGTCCCCGACCTGTACTGGCTGCTCGGCGCCGACGACCTGCACACCCTGGTCGGCCGGGCCAGGCTCGGCCAGTGGACCGGCGTGTCCGGATCGGCCAAGGGCGCCCGCGGGCTGTTCGCGGCGGTGGTGCCCGACCTGAGCCGGGTCGCCGGACGGGACGCCCGGGAGACCCTCCTCGCCCGCAGCCAGCTCGCGCACTGGACCGGCGAGGCCGGCGACCCGCGCACCGCGATCGCCCTCTTCCGGCAGCTGCTCGACGACCTGGACTGGATCCTGGGCGAGCGGGACCAGGTGACCCTGGTGAACCGGGCCCGGCTCGCCCACTGGACCGGCGCCGACGGGGACGTCCGCACCGCGCTGCGGATCTTCCACGAGGTGCTGCCGGAACTGCGCCGCACCCTCGGCCCCGGCCACCCCGAGGTGCGGGCGAACGAGGCCCTGCTGGCCCGCTGGCGCCGCCGGGCGGACCGGCGGCTCAAGGCGGAGATCCTGTTCGGGCGCGGGCACCGGACCACCGACCGGCGCGGCCTCGGGACGTGGAGCGATGGCTGAACCCCACGACCGGGCCCACGACCGGGCCGACGACCGGACCGACGACGGGCTCCACGACCGGACCGATGCCCGGGCCGATGCCCGGGCCGACGACCTGAGCCGCGACCTGCCCGGCGACGTGAGCCGCGACCTCACCGGCGACCGGAGCGACGACCTGACCGGCGACCTCACCGGCGACCGCGGCGGCGAGGCCGACGGCCTGGCGCCCCTGGCGGCCACCGACCGCCGGGAGCTGGGCGACTACCGGCTGCTGGGCCGCCTCGGCGCGGGCGGCATGGGGATCGTCTACCTCGCCCGCTCCGCCACCGGCCGGGCCGCGGCGGTCAAGGTGCTCCGCCCGGAACTGCTGAGCGAGCCCGGCGCGCGGGAGCGCTTCCGGCGCGAGATCGCCGTGGTGTCGCGGATCCCCGAGGAGTTCACCGCCCCGTTCCTGGGCGCGGAGGCCGACGAGGAGGGCGCGTGGATGGCCACGGCCTTCATCCCCGGGCTCTCCCTCCAGCAGAGCGTCGACGCCTACGGCCCGCTCCCGCCCGACTCGCTGTACGCGCTCTGGTACGGGCTGCTGCGCGCCCTGGACTCCGTCCACGCGGTCGGCGTGGTGCACCGGGACCTCAAACCGTCGAACGTCCTGCTCACCGCCCAGGGCCCGCGGCTCATCGACTTCGGCATCTCGATCATGGCCGGCTCTACCCGGCAGACCTCCACCGGAGCGATCATCGGTACGCCGGGCTACCTGGCCCCGGAGCAGATCAGGGAGCAGCCCGTGGGCCGCGGGGCCGACGTCTTCGCCCTCGGGGCGGTGATGAGCTTCGCGGCGACCGGGGTGCCGCCCTTCGGCGGGGACAACCTCGTCCGACTGATCTACACCGTGCTGCACGACGAGCCCCGGCTCGCCTCGCTGCCCATCGACCTCGACGGCTGGGTCCGCGCCTGCCTGAGCAAGGATCCCGCGCACCGGCCGACCGTCGACAGCCTGCTCGGCGTGCTCTCCCCCCGCCAGGTCACCACCGCGCGGCGCCGACTCGCCCGCGGGGACTGGCTGCCGGACGACGTCTCCCGCGCCACCCTGCGGCGCGCCCAGCTCGTCCTCGACCTCGACCACCCGTACCAGCCCCGGCCGGACCGGGCCCCGGCGCCACTGGACGCGCCGACCACGGCCGTGACCCTCCGGCGGCCCGCCCCGGGTGGGCCGACCCTCCGGCTCCGCGGGCCGGCGTGGCGGACCGGGGTGTTCGGGGCCCCGCCGCCCCCGCCGCCGGAGACCGTCCACCTCCGCGCCTCCGGGTTTCCGCAGCCCGGGTCGCCACCCACGCCGCCGCCCCCGCCGCCGCCCACCGCGGCCCGTGCGTCGATGCCCCTGCTGCCCGGCCCCGCACCGGACCCCCCACCGCCCTACCTGCCGGCGGTGCTGCCGCCGCCGCCCCCGAAGCCGCCGGGCGGCAGCGGCCCGGCCCCGGAGGTCCTGCTGCGCACGTCCTCCTCCCCCATCGAGGCCGAACTCCCGCCCCCGCCCCGCACCGGCCTGCGCCGCCGCTGGCTCCGCCCGTCCACCTGGCGCCCCCGCGGCTGACGGCCCGGCCGCCCCGGCCGGTGATCCGCCTCAGCTCCGGGCGTGGCGGATCCTCAGGCGGCCGAAGCCGGTGGTCCCGGTAATCCGGATCGTCGGGCCGCCCACACGGGAGCGGCGAGGAGGCGCGTAGCGCACGTCCTTCCAGCCGCCCTGGAGGCCCTCGATGTCGACGACGGCGTCGTGCGGGACGACGATCCTGGCGCCGCCGGTGCCGAGCCCCAGATCGATCTCGATCACCGGGTGTTCGATGACCGCCTTCGACAGGTCCAGCCGCACCCGCCCGAAGGCGGACACCACCCTGAACGCCCGGGGGACCTTCCAGGGCCCGCGCCGCACCAGCCGCCCGCTGACGGCGGCGACGGTGGGCACGGCCGCCGGGTCCTGCTCGGGGAGCGAGGCCAGCAGCGGCTCGAGCTCGGCACGCGTCTTCGCGGTGAGCACCCCGTGGAGGCGGTCGTCCATCTCCTCGTGCGAGAGGTGCCCTTCGGTGAACGCCTCCTGCAGGCGCTCCACGGCCTTGTCGCGTTCGACGTCACTGATCGGCAGGTTCTGCGGGAGAGCGGTCACCACCCCACTCTAGACCGTGAGTTGGAGCACCACGCGGGCCCCGGCAGTCAGGAGCACCGGCCCCGGACCGAATCCGGACGTGGCCGGGCCGCCGGGGGATCTACCCTCCCGGCATGTCCGGTCCGACCTTGGCCATCGATCTCGCCGAGCCCGTCTCCCCCGCCGTGCTGCGGGAGTTGCGCGCGCTCCTGGTGGGGCTCTCCTGCCGCTTCGAGGAGAGGCGCCCCGGGTCCTACGACGTCCATGTGCCCGCCGAACGGCTGGGCATCGAGGACAGCCGGGACGAGGACCGCCGCGAGCCGTACCCGCTGTCGCTGCTCGGCGGCGAGCGGCCGGCCGACGAGTCCCTCGCGGCCCTGGTGGGCTTCGATCCGGCGCGCGTGGACCGGCGGCGGCCGTTCGACGTCTACCTGATGGGGGCGGGCGTCGGCGACGAGGACGTCTTCGAGGCCGAGCACGCGGACGAGCCCGGGATCGAGGCGCTCCTCGGCTTCCGGGCGGTGCAGGCCGTCAACGTCAGTGCCGCCTGCAACCGGCGGATCGACCATGCCGCGACGGCCCTGCTGACCGCCGCCGTCCTGGACGTCACCGGAGGCATCTGCAAGGCCGAACTCGCCCCCGGGCAGAAGACCGTGACCGCCGGGCTCCCGGGGCTGCTGGCCGTCACCGACGACGGGTCGGACACCGCCCTGGTGACCGCCGGTTTCCTCCGCGCCTGGGCCGAGCGGCCGGGATTCCGGCTGGTCACGTAGCCGGCCCGGGCTCCTGGTCGGCGAGGGTGCTGACGTGGAAGAGGGCGGTGCGCAGGTCGTGGACGGCCCGCTCCAGGTCCACCAGGGCGTGCAGGGAGAGCACGATGTCGTCGGGAACGCCCATCAGCCGGGCGGCCCGGAGGACTTGGGCCCGCTCCTCGGGGGCGTAGACGCCGTCCGCGCCGCACATCCGGATGGCGTGGTAGACGAGGTGCGGGGCGGCCTGCCAGGTCTCCACGTCGGTGCGGATGGCCGGCAGCAGGTCGTCGAGGTCCGCCGTGCGGAAGTCGAACTCCCGGTAGAGCTCGATGACGTCCTCCGGTGCGCCCATCCGGCGCTGGTGGTCGACCAGCCACGCGAACTCCGGCTCGCTGACCTCGCCGTCGGCACCGGCGATCACCAGCAGGGCCTTGCCGTAGTTGAGGAAGGCCTCCCGGGTGGCGCCCGACAGGCCGTACAGCTCCCGGCACAGCTCGCTCATCGGCAGCAGGTGCGTCGACTCCATCTGGTGTCCTCCCGATCCCGGCCGGTGCCGTCCCGGACGATCCTCGGTGCTCGGCTGCCGTGCGGACGGCAGGTCCCGGTCGGGTTCACCCCACCGGCCGATCAGCGGTACACGCTGCCGCCCGTCCGGCCGTGGTTCCGGCCAGACAGGGGTCGCTTCGGGCCAGCCATCCGGAATCGCGGCTCCCGCGTTGCCGGACGAACCTACGGTCGAAAGGTCCGGTCCAACCGGCCTCGGGGGCAGCGCCGTTGGGGTGACCGACGGCAGGCCGGCCCCCTCTCGCCCGAACGCCGGGCCTTCGCCACGCGTCCGCCGACCGCACCGCTCGAAACGCCGAGGTAGGGAGTCAGCACCGTGCCGTCCTTGCTGCACTACGAGATCGTCACCGACCCGACGTCGCTCCAACCCTCGCTCCCCGGGCTGCCGTCCGTGGGGACGGTGTACGTGGTCGTCTCCAACACCCATGAGCACGACGTGACATGGGACTCCATCGAGGTGGAGATCCCGGTCGGCACCACCACCCAGGACCTGACGAACGCCCCCACGAAGGTCGGCACGGACTTCCGGGAGAACTACCCGCCCCAGGCGGAGAAGCTGGACTTCCAGTGGCACGGGCAGCCGCTGCGCCGCTTCCGGGCGCAGGCTTCCACCCCGCAGAAGCGGTTGACATTGCCCGCCGGCGGGTCCCTGGTCCTGATCGTGGAGAGCATCCGCGTCTCCGAGGGCGAGGGCCTGGTCCTCCTGCGGATCCACGAGATCGGTTCCCGTCTCGTCAACAGCAAGACCCCCAAGCAGGGGGACTGCGTCCTCACCCTCGGGGTGGCGAAGCAGGCGCCGAAGATCCCGCACAACTTCCGCCCGGAGGAGAAGTCCCTGGTGGACGTCCCGCAGGTCACCCTGAACTGGGAGGGCCCGGACCACCTCGACTACTGGATCCGCTATCCGGACGGCCAGTTGGAGGCGGTCCCGCCGCCGCAACGGTCGACGAAGAAGGTGCGGCAGCACTCCTACAGCCACCCGCTCCAGCGCACCCTGACGCGCGGGACCACGTACACCCTCGTCGCCGGAACCACCGGCAGCACCGGGCAAACCCAGGCCGGGTACTTCCTGACGACCACCGTCCACGCACGGGTTCCCGAGTTCGACCAGGGCACCCGCACGCCGTGGGCCGGGGGGATGCCGGGCAAGGGCCGCATCGCCTTCGGCAAGGACGGCGCCCAGGTGCAGGACGAGCACACCGACTCGGGGACGCTCTGGGCGAAGGAGGCCGACGTCACCAGGGTCAAGGCGGGAACGGTCGACGCGGACGGCGTGAACGCGACGTGGGTAGGGGAACACGAGGCCGGCGGGGGATGGATCGGGTTCTCCGAGTCCGGGGTGAACGTGTACAAGGACGGGACGGCACAGACGTGGGGAACCGTCGCGGCCCACAAGGCCGACCTCACCGGCGTCAACACCAGCTGGGTGCAGGGCCGCGACAGCAGCACCGGCTGGATCGAGTTCCCCGCCACCGGCCTCAACGTCTTCCAAGGCTCCGGAGACCGCCAGTGGGGAACCGTCGCCGCCGACAAGGCCGACCTCACCGGCGTCAACACCAGCTGGGTACAGGGCCGCGACAGCAGCACCGGCTGGATCGAGTTCCCCGCCACCGGCCTCAACGTCTTCCAGGGCGCCGGAAGCCGCCAGTGGGGAACCGTCGCCGCCGACAAGGCGGATCTGAACGACCTGGTGACCCGCCAGGCCCGGATGAGCGGACGGCTCGTCCTCCAGGACGGGGTGACGGTCCACGGCCTCCTGGACGCCCAGGGCAGCATCAACGCCCCTGGCCACATGGGCCTCGGCGAACTCACCGTCCACGGCAACGTGCGGCTGAAGCAGAACCTGAAGGTCGAGGGCAGGTTCATCACCGACTGACCTCAGGCCCACGACACCGGTCCCGCCTCCGTCAGATCTCGTACCGATGGTGCGGGAGCGCATGCGAAGCCTGCGCACCAGAGGGTGCCCGCCGTGCCCCACCCGTATGTGGGGCACGGCGCCTCGTCGGAGTCCAGGAACTCGAACCATACGACCTTGCCCTCCCCCTCCACCGGATGCCAGCCCCACGCATGAGCCAGCCCCTCGACGAGGATCAGCCCGCGGCCGCTGGTCGCACCCGGCTGGGCCTGACCGCGCTCGAACGCCGGGTCGGGATCCGCGACCTCGACCCGCAGCCGCTGGGCCACGCGCCGAACGGTCACCGTGCAGCGGGCCTTGGCGTGCTCCATGGCGTTCGCGATCACCTCGCTCGCACAGAGTTCCAGCTCTCGCAGCGCTTCCTCGGAGAGCGGTACGACCCAGAAACGGACGATGTCCATCACCAGCCTCCGCGCTGCCGGGACCGCCGCACCGTCCGACGGGACACCCCACTCCAGGGGCACCGGAAACCGCGCGGTCTTCAGCGGGCTGACGATCATGTTCCACTCCATTGCTCCGCCATCACCCGCTGGACGGAAGCACGTCGTGAGTCGGCGGGTGAGTCGAGTTGGTCCTGACATCGACTCAACTCCGATTCGTCATCCATGGCGAGTGAAGAACCTGGCCCTCGCGGGCACCCATGGAGGGAAAAACTGACCCACTCTTTACCCATGCGCCTGCACCCTGAGTGACCACAGGGATACGCTGGGCCCATGGTGGGCAATCCCGAACTGCGCGCCGTCATGGCCGATCTAGGCCTCACACGGGCCGATCTGGCGCGCCTGATCAACCACGAACTCGTCGCGCTCGGATGCCCGGGAACCCTCACGGTGAGAACGGTGGCCACCTGGCTCTCCGGACAGTCCCGATGGCCTCAGGGCAGAATCCGTACCGCGCTCCAGCGCGCGCTGAAGCGCACGCCTGAGCAGCTCGGCTTCATCCCGCCCCGGACCACCCGGTCCCGAGTGCTACCGGAGGAACCTGTGCTCCGCCGCGACTTGCTCGCCGCATCGGCCGCTGCCGCTCTCCCCACCGCGATCACCTCACGCGGCCAGGCCGTCGGCCACACTGACGTCGACCGGCTCCAGGAGAGTCTCCGCGCCCTCACCGCGCTCGATGACCACCGTGGCAGACACGGATCGCTTGAGGCAGCCGCGCTGACCGGTTCCGAACAAGCGCTCGGCAAGGTGGAGAGGACGATCAGCGACAGCGTACGAAGGCGTCTCTACAGCCTCGCCGCCGACTACACCGCCACCGCCGCGTTCTCGTGCATCGATGACCGCCGCTTGGACGACGCCGAACGGCACTTCGAGACGGCCCTGCGCCTCGCAGGCCTCGGAAGCGACCACGTGACCGCGATGCGGGTCTTCAACTGCCTCTCCATGGTCGGCTACCAGCGCAACAAGCCCGGGGCTGCCCTGTCAGCCGCCTGGGCCGCCCAGAACGCCCAGGCGTCCCGCCGCGACCCGCTCCTCGCCTCCCTCGCACACGCCCGGGCCGCCATCGCCCACTCCACCGCAGGCGACCGGCAGGCCGCACTGCGCTGCCTCGGCCAAGCCCGCGATGCGCTGGGCCGCGCGGACGGCCGCGAACGTCCCACCTGGACCGACTTCTACGGGCCGGCCGAACTGTTCGCGCTGAGTGCCGTCGTCCACCAGCACCTCGGCAACAGCGCGGAGGCCGAGAGCGCATCACATCGCGCCCTGGCCGGGATCTCCCCACAGTTCCGCCGCAACCGTGCCTCCGCCACCGCCCGTCTCGCGCTCGCCCAGCTCGGGCAGGGAGAGATCGAACAGGCCGCCGCCACAGCCACCAGCGTGTACGTGCTGATGAGCGACGACCAGCTACCGCCGAGGCTGCGTACCCTCCTCGGCGACTTCCACCGCGGCCTGATCACCCTGGCGCCGACCTCCGCGGTTACGCGAGAGTGGACCGACCGGATCCGTGCCCAGGGAGAAGCCCAGTGACGATAACCCTCCGCCGCTACGAGGCCGGCAGCCTGCCCGCAGGCCACGCGCAGCTCCTCGTCGACGTCCATGCGGACGCCTACCGGGACCAGGCCGACGACCCGTTCGTCCAGCGCTTTCCCTGGTTCGCCGAGCACTGGACGTCCCGCCCCGGCTACAGCTGCGTCATGGCCTATGACGGCTCGGAGCCGGTGGGCTACTCCTACGGCGCCCCGCAGGAGGACGGCCGGGAGTGGTGGCGTCAGCACATGCCGCCGCCCGCCGACACGTCGACCTTCGCCGTGTCGGAGGTCATGGTGCGTCCGGACTGGCGGAAGCTGGGCATCGCCGAACAGACCCACGAGGCACTGCTGTCCGGACGGGACGAGGCGATCGCCGTGCTCTACGTCGACGTCACCCACCCCCGTGTCCAGGCCATGTACGAGCGCTGGGCGTACGAGAAGGTCGGCGAGCACCGTCCGTTCGAAGACGCCCCGCTCTACGCGGTGATGGTCCGTCGCCTTCGCTGATGAACAGCCGCGCCAGGTGCGGACCGGCTTTGCCCGCCGCGCTCGTTGGCGAGCGCGGCGGGCTTGGCCGGGGATCTCAGTGGCGGTGGTGGTTGTCGGGTTGGGCGGGGTCGCCCGGGTGTTCCAACCCCTCGACCAGGGTGAGGCGTTGGGCGCGTTCGCGGTCGAGCCAGCGGACGAAGGCGGCGCGGCGGGCGGCGTCTCGGAGGGCCGGGGTAGGGTCGGCCGGCTCCGGCAGCGCGGTCACAGCGAGGAGGGCGGCCTTCCAGGAGCCGACGGTGACCCATGCGCCGGGTGGGGCCGTGCGGAGGGCTTCGGCGAGGGCTGTCGGGAGGGTCGCGGGATCGGCTTCGAGTTGGCCGTCGGGGAGGGCGAGGTGCCAGCGTTCCGATGGTGGGCGGGTGGTCATGGTGCGGTAGTGGGCGACGTCCTCCGGTGCGGGCTCGATGGTGGCTGTGACGGCCTCGTAGACAGCACGGACGGCGGCGCTGCCCTCGAACGCGGCCGCGGTGATGGAGCCGAGTTCGACGGCGGCCTGCTGGTCGAGGCGGGCAGGACCGTCAGAGGCCACGGGCAGGTCGCGCTCGGCGGCCACCGCCTCGCAGAGGGCCTCGGTGAGGAGCACCTGGGCGACCCAGCGGGTGAGCTGGCGGTCCTCCGAACTGCCCTCCTGCGGCAGGGCGGTGGAGCGCGGACCGGTGCGGAGGGCGGCAAGACGGCGGTCGAGCGCCGTACGGGGGAGCGGGCGCCCGTCGAGGAGACCGAGGGTCATGCCTCCACCACCAGGGCGACGGTCGGGGCGTACTGGCAGCGGCCGAACCACATCACCTTCGCCAGGGCCCAGTACGAACCCGGGTTGGTGGATTCGGGTGCGGCGACGGCGAATTCGACCACCGAGGACGAGCCGGCCGGGACGATGAAGCCCCGGACGGGATCGGGGATGGCCTCCCAGGTGCCCCACGGGGAGACGAGCTGGAGCTCGCCCCGGATCTCGCCGCGCGTGCGGTTGGTGAGGGTGAGGGAGAGGGCGGTGCGGCCGCCGGGGGCGACGCGCAGGGTCTCGTGGGAGACGGCGACGTCCAGGCCGGTGTCACGGCCGCGCGTGGCCTTGGTGCCCTGGGCGGCGGTCCAGTCCTCGGGGGCGTCGCCGGGGACGGGCAGCAGGTCGGGCAGGTCGCCGACGGCGATGGTCACCACGTCCTCGATCCGCTGCCCGTCGTGCTCGATCCGGACGGCGGCGAAGTACAGTCCGGGTTCGGCGTCGGCCGGCGGCGTGAGAGTGACCGGGAAGCGCAGGTGGCCGTCGGGCGCGAGCCGGTACGGGCGGCTGCCGCGGCTGGTCGTCCAGCCCTCCGGCGGCAGCACCAGCGCCGTGCCCTCGACGGCGGCGTCCCGGAGCTGGGAGGAGAGGACGACCGACAGCGTCACCGGCTCCCCCGCCGTCCGGAGCAGTCCGGGCGAGGCGCCGACGGACACCGGCAGGTAGCCGAGCGGGGCCGGGCCTCGGTTGTGCAACCAGTAACGGGCGTGGACGGGTTGGGCGATCTCGGCCGCCGGGCCGAGGTCCGTCGAGCCCGACGGCGCCGAGACGGCGGGGGTCGCGAGCAGGGTGGCGATCTGCGAACCGGCGAGGTCGAGAGGGGCTCCACCAGGGGGAAGGGGCCGTTCCAGCAGGTCAGCGGACCGGAAGGAGCCCAGCCCGAGTGCGCCGGCGAGCCGCGCCGTCCGCCCGAGGCCGGTGGACTCGCCCAGCCGGAGGGCCAGTTCGGGCCCGACCGGCGCCGCCGAACCGTGCGCGATCGGGTTGCCGGCCGGCTTGAGCGCGCCGAGCAGCACCTCGCGCTGCGGCTCGACCCGCAGCCAGGACACGGCGGCCGGCAGCGGCCCCTCCTGCGCCGGCGCGATCCGGGCGTACAGCGGATGGTTGAAATCCTGGCCCCGGGCAGGCAGCGTCTGCGAGCGCCAGTCGCCGTCCCCGCCCACCAGCGCGTAGCTGAACTCATGGGTCCAGTGCTGAAGTTGGAAGGACGCCCCGTCGGGCAGGGTACGCCGGGGCGGGTCGATCCAGACGCCCGAGGGCCAGCCGGTGCAGGAGCGCATCAGCGACAGGTGCAGGGCGCCGGTGACGTCGACGGCGAAGCCGGGCAGTCCGAAGCTCAGCAACGCCACGGTCTGATCGGCCAGTCGGTCCGACACGGCGGACGGGCAGACGGCGGTGATCCGGGCGTCGGCCAGGTCCTCGACCAGGGCGGAGGCGTCGGCGACGACGAGCGCCGGCAGCGCCCGCAGGTCGCGCAGGTCGGCGTCCGGGCGCCAGACCTCGGCCAGCGGGGTGCGAGCGGGCACCCACACCGCGCCGTACGCCTTCAGGACGGCCGCGTACTCCTCCCCCGCGCCGGCGATCAACTGCCGTGCCACCGGGTTGGCTTCGGGCGAGCCGACCACGATCCGGAAGTCCGGCAGGTTGGAGTCCACCTCCAGCCAGCCGTACCGCGCCCAGTCCGCCCCCGAGGTGGTGGCGGTGACGCCGACCCGGGCGAGCGCGACGACCAGCGGACGGGCGTCGGCCGCGTCGTCCAGCGTGGGGACGACCACCTCCGCCACGCCGAGGGCGCGCGAGCCGATCACCGCTCCCGCCGGGTCGGTGAGGTCCACCCGCGCGGTGGCGCCGAGCCCGAACCAGGTGTTGGCGGGGTTGTCCAGGGTCCACGGCGCCTCCGCCGAGTCCACGTCCGGCATCGCGAAGCCGCGCCCGACGACCGCGCCCGCGACCTCGCTGACCGGCAGGCCGCCGGGGACGTCCACCGGGAAGCGCAGCCGCAGCAGCCGGTCGGCACCGGAGTAGTCCATCACCCGGGTGCGGCAGTCCACCCGGTCGAGGCCGCGCCAGAGCGTGACGGTCTGCTCGTACCGCACCGAGTCGACCGTGCCCTCGATCACCAGGCGCTCGCCGAGCGGCCCGGTCTCCCGGCGGACCGACGCCGCACCGTCCCCGGAGCCGACCACCGGACCGCTGGGCACCAGGTGCCAGGGGCCCTCGCCGAAGTCGGGGTGCTGCGGGTACTCCTCGTACACCCGCAGCTCGTTGCCGACCCGGCCGTCCTGGACCAACTCCCGTTCGTGCAGCAGGTCCCACACCGAGGTCAGGCCACCGCCGCGGGCCGGGTCGGCGGTGACGCGGTAGCGGTCGTTCCCGATCGTCACACCCGGAGCCGCTGTCCACGGCCGCGACGCGGCGCCCTCCACCAGCCGCCAGGTGCGCCAGCCGAGCGCGGGCACGTCGGCGGCCAGGAAGCGCAGCGTTCCCCGGTCGACGGCGCTCGGCACCTCCTCGCCCCGGTCGTCCAGCACCTTCACCGCCCTGACGCCGGAGGGCAGTTCGACGGCGACCAGGTCGGTCCGGTCGAAGGAGAGCGTGTTGGTGACCACGACGGCCGAGCCCGCCCCCACCGTGGAGATCCGGGCGGCGAGGGCGTCCAGCGCCGCGCCCCGGACGCCGGAGGCCAGGTCGTACGCCTCCCGCCAGCCGCCGAGCAGGTCCAGGTACACCTGGTCGGACTCGGAGCCGGTGATCGCGTCGTGGTGCGCGCCGTAGGCGAGTTGGCGCCAGACCTTGTCCAGGGCGGCGCTCGGGTAGCGGCCGAGGCCGTGGACGGCGGCGAGCGTGGCGAGCTTCTCCGCGTCCACGGCCGCGACCTCGCCGGCCCGTTGGGCCTGCTTGGTGTCGATGTACGAGACGTCCTTGCCGGTGTACACCGGGTTCATGTCGCGGGTCTGCGGGCTGGGCCGGCGCCCGGTGGCGGCGAGTTCGGCGCGGACGGCGTCGAGGAAGTCGCGCGGGGTGGCGCAGACGAACCGGGGCCAGAGGTACTTGGCGGCCCAGGAGCGGTGGATCTCGGTGACCCACTTGTTCGGCGGGGTGTAGTCCGTCCCCACCGGCAGCAGCAGGTTCTTGGTCGCGCCCACCGGCTTGAGCTTCGAGTACAGCTCGTAGACGGCCTGTTCGGCGGTGGCGAGGTCGGGCGAGGAGTCCATCCACCAGCCGGCCGAGTAGTGGTGCGGCATGTAGTGGGTGAGCACGCCCTCGCCGCCGGGGGCGATCCACTCGAACTCGCTCGGGAACTGCATCACCCGGGCGTCGTCCTTGGCCTCGCGGAAGTTCTTCTGGATCGGGCCCCACTGGTGGAAGGGCCCGCGCGCCCAGGCGCTGCCGGTCAGGCCGGCCGCGGCGAGGTGGCCGGGGAACTGCGGGTCGTGCCCGAACACGTCGAGCTGCCAGGCGGTTCGCGGGTCGCCGCCGAGGACGTCGCGCTGGTAGCCGATGCCGTGGACGATGTTGCGGATGGTGCTCTCGGCGCCGGTCAGGTTGGTGTTCGGCTCGTTGTAGGTGCCGCCGACGAGTTCGACCTGGCCGCGTTCCAGCAGCTGCCTCAGCGTCGCGCGGCGCTCCGGGTTCTGGTCGAAGTAGGGTTTCAGGTAGTCGACTTCGGCGAGCACGAACTTGTACACCGGGTCCCGCAGGGCGAGGTCCATGTGCGCGTCGACGAGGGCGAAGCCGTTGCGCTCCCACAGCGGCCGGGTGGTGGCGTCGGCGGAGAGCAGCTCCCACGGGGAGGTGTAGGCGGCCTGGGTGTTCCACCAGACCGGGTCGTAGTGGAAGTGCGAGACCAGGAACATCGTCCACCCGGGCTCGGCCACCTCCAGCGAGGCCTCGACCGAGGCCCCCTCGGCGCGCACGGTGACCGGGAGCCGGTCCCCCGGCGCGGCGCCCGTGACCTCCAGCGGGACCTCGACCGGCCCCGTGCCGGTCGCCTCGCCGCGGACGCCCGGGCCGCTGACGGTGATCCGGGCGGCCGGGCCCTCCAGCCGCACCCGCAGCACTTGGCGCGGGGCGTCCTCGGGGCCGACGAACAGGTCGGTGCTCTCGACGGCGGTGATGGTGACCGGCACGGGGGCTTCCTTCCTCGAAGAGCGACGGGGCTACGCGCCCCAGGCCTCGAACTCGTAGATGCGGGCGGCCGGGTCGGTGCTCTGGGTGGGTGCGGTGATCACCAGCCGGACGTAGCGGGCGGTGGTGGTCACCGGATGGGTGGTGGTGCCGGCCGTGTTGCCGGTGACGTCGGCGACCGTCGTCCAGGCGTCGCCGGTGCTGGACCGCACCTGGACGCTGAAGTCGCGGGTGTTGTACGCGGCGCTCTCGCCGCCGGCCGCGGCGTGCTTGACCACGAACTTCGACAGCTGCTTCTCCGAACCGAGGTCCACCTCCAGCGACTTGGCGGCGGTCAGGGTGCACCACTTGTCGCCGGTCCCGCCGCTGACGCTGCCGTTGACGGCCTTGGCCGGGCCCTCGTTCGCGTTGCACTGGCCGGAGGCGGTGGCCGGGCGGTTGAGCGCCAGGTTGGTGGAGGTCGGCGGGGTGCCGGTCCAGCCCACCGCGGTGGAGGCGGCGGTCGAGCGCCCGTAGGTGGTGGACACCGCCTCGACGTCCAGCGTGGTGGCGTTCTCGCCGCCGGCCCGGTCGAGCCGCCCGACGAAGTACGCGTCGTTGGGCGTGGCGCCGAGGAAGGTGCGGCTGCCGTCCGCGTTGCGCCGGTACACCTCGTAGTGGTGCACGTTGCCGCCGCTCGCCGCCGTCCAGGACAGCCGCAGGGACTGGCCGGCGCCGGGCGTCACGTCGGCCGCGCCGAGCACGGTGAGGCCGGACGGCGCCGACGGGGTCTCCACCGAGCCGTCGTAGAGGGCGAGTTGGCCGATCCGCAGGTCGTACGCCGGGTCGCTGCCCTCCACTCGCAGGGCGACCTGGGCGACGGTGCGGCCTGCGTACGGGGAGAGGTCGAGGGTGTGCCGCTCCCAGCCGGTACCGGAGTTGGCGCCGACGTCGATCGTGGTGAAGCCGCCCGGCGCGTCGGTGAAGGAGACGGCGGCCTTCAGCTTGGTCGGCCCGGCGGTTGGGGCCTTGACCACCAGGTCCAGCCTGGTGTTCGCGGCGACCGGCAGCCTGGTCTGGTACAGCCGGACGGTGTTGGCGGCGTCCAGCTTCCCGCTCAGCCGCAGCGCGGAGCCGCCCTGGTAGGCGTCGGTGAAGTCGACGGACGGGGTGAGCCTGCTGCCGCTCGACTCGACCACCCAGCGGTAGGTGGGCGGGACGTCCTGGAGCGACAGGTTGTTCCAGCCGCCGGTGGCGACCCGGGTGCCGGCCGCGTTGTAGAAGTCGCCCTGCCCGGTGTCGAAGGTGGTGACGAAGGGCTTGGCGATGATCGGCGAGGACTCGGCGACGTAGCCGGCCAGGCCGGGCCAACTCGACGAGAGGTCGGTCCGGGACGGGTCGTTGTTGGCGCCGACCCAGTAGCGGGCGTCCTTGGCGTAGAAGTCGGCGCGGTCGGTGGCCGACTTCCAGGTCCATTCCGGGCGGTACAGGCCGAGCGAGGTGGTGTGCGGCTGCCCGGGCGGGAAGAGGCCGGCCCAGTTCACGCCGGTGTTGTAGCCGTTGGCCTCGGTGTCGATCCCGGAGTAGAGCTCGTACTCGCTGCGGCCGAGCTGCCGGGCCAGCGCCCGGGAGGAGTTCAGGCCGCTCGCCGACCAGTTGAAGTTCAGGAACATCGAGTCCGAGGTGCTCTTCGAACCCTCTTGCAGGAACGGCGAGTTGGCCGAGGTGAGGGCGTTCTGCCAGTTGACCGCGCCGGAGGTGGTCATCGCGTCGTACCACATGAACTCGGTGCCGCTCTGCGCCTTGGTGTACTGCATCAGGCTGCGCACCTCGCCCGCCAGGGCCGAATCGCCGCCGCCGGTCTCCTGGTTGATGAACCAGCCGTCGAAGCCGTAGTACTGCGCGGCCTGGACGAGCTTGTCGGCGACGGGGTAGCGGCTGCCGGACTTCTGGACGAAGTCGCGCACCCACTGGAGCTGGCCGCCGTACGCGCCGGGCGGGAAGAAGACGGTGCCGTAGACCTTGACGCCGTTGCGGTGGGCGGCGTCGATCACGGTCGGGTTGGGGGCGAGGATCAGGCCCTCACCGGCCGAGCCGCCCCAGAACACCAGCTTGTCGACGTACTGCCAGTAGCCGAAGGCGTAGTAGTTCGGGTCGGCGGAGCCCTGCGAGGGGTTGTTGGAGGTGGGACCGAAGGAGACCAGCGAGGCGATCTTCCCCTCGCCGGTGCGGGCGTTGGGGTTGGCCCGCAGCGCCGGGTCGCTGGTGCGCGGCTGGAGCGGGACGCGGGAGCGATTGAAGCGGGCGTCCGGGTCGGTGGCCGGGTCCCAGTTCAGGATGCCGTTGGGATACCAGTACGAGGCGAAGGGCTGGCCGCCCGGGCCAGCGGTGGCGGCGGGCGCCGCGGCCGGTACCGGGTCGGCCCAGGCCGCGGGGACGGTGGTCAGCGCGGCCGTCGCGAGGGCGGCGCTGAGCAGCAGGGGGAGGCGTCGTGACATGCGGTGGCTCCGATCGAGCGGAGGAGGGCGGGGCGGGCCCGTCGTCGCGGACGGGCCCGGCTGCATGCGGGCGTGCCGGTGCTGGATCGCGTGGGGGTCGCACCGCTGCCGGGCCTCCTCGACGTACTGCAGGAGCCGCGGGGCGGCAACGGGCAGCGGGGGCCGGACGGGGTGCGGCGGAGCGCGCCGAGCGGTTCACCCCGAGCGGAGCGCGCCGACGGGCCCGCTCGGCGCTGCGAGGCTAAACCGGTTCAGAACCGCTGTCAACGATGCGCGCAGCATCCACCCCGGCGGGCGAACCGGAGGGCGAACCGGGAGGGGAACCGGAGGGGGATCCGGAGGACGAGGGGGCCGGCGAGCCGGCGGCCGGGCCGCCGCCCGGCGGCGAGGTGGACTCCCGCACGGTCAGCCGCGGCGTGGGCATCTGCAGGTCCCGCCCCGGCCCCGGCTCGTCCAGCGCCGCCAGCAGGCTGCGCGCGACCTGCTCGCCGAGCGCGAAGGTGTCCCGGCTGAGCGCGGTCAGCGGCGGGTGGACGATCCGGGCGAGCACCGAGTCGTCGAAGGAGACGATGGACAGCTCGCCGGGCACCGCCACGCCCATCTCCCCCGCCACGCCGAGCCCGGCGACGGCCATCACGTCGCTGTCGTAGACGATCGCGGTGGGCCGCCGGCCCCGGGACAGCAGGGTCCGGGTGGCGGCCGCGCCCTCGGCGTCGCTGAAGTCGGTGGGCACCGACACCGCCTCCTCCAGCCCGAGCCGGCGCGAGGCGTCGCGCAGCGCGCGGATCCGCCGCTGGGTGTGCTGGAAGTGCGGCAGCCCGGCGAGGTGGGCGATCCGGCGGTGCCCGATGGCGGCCAGGTAGTCGACGATCGAGAGCATCGCCGCCCGGTCGTCGGCCCAGATCCGCAGCTGGTTGCCGCCCTTGCCGGGCCCGCCCAGCACCACCGCGGGCAGCCCGAGTTCGTCCAGCACCGGCAGCCGCGGGTCCTTGACCTGGAGGTCGACCACGATGAAGCCGTCCACCCGGTGCTCGGAGGCCCAGCCCCGGTAGACCGCGATCTCGGCGGCGGTGTCCTCGACCACCATCAGGTGCAGCGCGATCGAGCTGGCCGACAGCACGGCCTGGAGCCCGGACAGCAGTTGGCTGAAGAACGGCTCGACGCCGATGGTGCGGGCCGGCCGGGCGATCACCAGGCCGACGGCGTCGGCCCGGGCGCCGCCGAGGGCGCGCGCGGCGCTGTGCGGCCGCCAGTTCATCTCCTCGGCGACCCGCAGGATCCGGGCCCTGGTCGACTCGCTCACGCCCGGTCGGCCGTTGAGCGCGAAGGACACCGCGCCCTTGGAGACACCGGCCTGGCGGGCGATGTCGGCGATCGTCGGTCTGCCCACAGAACCCGGCTCCTCTCGTCAACTTCACTCGGCCGTGACGGGCCGAGCTTGCAGGTAGCGTCCAACAGGCAGTTGGGGGACTCCCACGTCCAGTCTCCGCACCCTATGGTGCGGAGACAGGGGCGGATGACTGCCGCCCCGCGTTCCACGCAGCCTCTGCCCGGCGGGCGATGTTGCGGGAAGCGTTCCGGTCGGCGTGCGCAACGACGCCGCACGACCGGCATGCGAAGGCGGCCCGGTCGGGCCGATTCCTACGGTCGATGTAATGGCACACGGAGCATTCCTGGCTGGTGTACGCCGGATCGACGTACACCACCGGGATTCCGGCCCGCTTGGCCTTGTAGACGACAAAGGAGCCGAGCTGGGCGAAGGCCCAGGTGTGCAGCGTAACCCGTTGGGGCTTTCGGAGCCGTGCCCGCTGCCGGATGCCGGACAGGTCTTCCAGTCCGATCCCGGCGGTGGTGCGTTCAGCCTCGGTCACGATGCGCTTGGTGATGACGTGGTTGATGTCCGTGGCACGGCGGGACTCCTTGCGGGAGATCCGTTTGAGGACACGCTTGGCGGACTTGGTGCCCTTCCTCTGCAGCTTGGCCCGCAGTCCCTGCATGCGTTCGCGGTGCCGGTTCAGACCACGTCCGGCGACACGGTAGCCGGTGTTGGTGGTGGCGATGTTGGCGATACCGAGGTCCACGCCGATCCATCCGGTCGGCTCGAATACCTCGGCCTCGACAACGCTGCAGGTCGCGATCAGGTAGAACGCGCCATCGCGCGCCACCAGGTCGGTCTCGCCCTTCCGGTGCTCGCGGAGCATCGTAAGTGCCTCCGAGGAGCATGCGAAGGGGATGCTCTTCATGCGCCCAGCAGTGGTCCAGATACTCACGGTCCGATCATCCAACTGCCAGGACAGGCAGCGATCGTCGTATGCCTGCGCGGCATCGGGACGGAACACGATCGGTTTGGACTCGGCGCGCTCGCGTCGCTTGCCACCGGGCCCGCCGAGATTCCCCGCGCGGATGTTCGCCGCCAAGGCGGCGTAAGCATCGGCGACCTTGCGTATGACATGCAGCGCAGGCTGCGCGGACAGTCCGGCACCTTTCAGCTTGGAGTAGACCGCGACTTGCAAGGCCCTCCGAGACTTCTCGCCCGTACGGAAAGCCAGTTCGGAGATACGGTCGGCCTCTCGGTTGCAGGTGGACAGGGTGTCGCGCAGTGCCGTCGCCACATCCGACGACGGCATCAGCTTGACCCGAACAGCCAGCAACACTGTGTAACCGTAACATGATTCTGCGTCACGCGGACGGCGCCTTGGCCCAGCGCGCATCTCGGCCACAGCGCCGCACCGCCCTGGACATTGACGCCACCCCCAGCCGCCAGCCCATATTGACAGCCGAGTTGAAGCGGAGCATAGTCCCAAACACAGCTAGACCGGTTTAGTTAGTCAGGTTGCGGAATCCGACACAACCCGAGAGCGCGCGTACCCCCGAGCTCGGCACGATCCCCCACCCACCCCCAGGACCGGGAGACCCTCATGCGAAGAATCTGGGCGGCACTGACCACCACCGCGCTCGCGACCGCCGCGCTCACCGGCTGCGGGCTCGGCTCCGGCGACACCAAGGACAGCGACGCGGTGGCGAGTGCGGCCGCCACCGGCGAGGTCAAGGGCAAGGTCTCGCTCCAGACCTGGGCGCTCAAGCCGAAGTTCACCGACTACATGCAGGGCGTGATCGACGGCTTCAGGAAGAAGTACCCGGGCGTCGAGGTCGAGTGGCTCGACCAGCCCGGCGAGGGCTACTCCGACAAGGTGCTCAGCCAGGCCGCCGCCGGCACCCTGCCCGACGTGGTCAACCTCCCGCCGGACTTCGCCTTCCCGCTGGCGAAGAAGGACGTCCTGCTGGACGTCGCCAAGGCCGACCCCAAGCTCGCCGAGGAGTACGTCTCCGGCGGCGTGGACGCCTACCGCTTCACCGGCCACCAGGGCACCTTCGGCTACCCGTGGTACCTCAACACCGATGTGAACTACTGGAGTTCGGAACTCCTCACGAAGTACGGCCTGGACCCGCAGAAGCCCCCGACCAGCCTGGACGAGCTGATCGCCCAGGCCCGGGTGATGAAGGAGAAGTCCGGCGGCCAGGCCTACCTGATGAGCCGCAAGCCGGGCATCGGGGACCTGTACAACATCGGCGTGAAGATCATGTCCGAGGACGGGAAGACCTTCACCTTCAACACCCCCGAGGCCGCCGCGCTGCTCGACAAGTACCGCGACGCGTTCAAGGAGGGCCTGATGCCGAACGGGGTGCTGACCGACACCTACGCCGGCAACTCCAAGCTCTTCAGCTCCGGCACCGCGGCCTGGACCACCGGCGGCGGCAACTTCATCACCAGCCTCGCCACCGACAACCCAACCCTCGCCCCGAAGGTCGTCCCCTCCACCGCGATGGGCACCCCGCCGCTGTACGTCCAGGGCCTGTCCATCCCGAAGAGCACCAGGAACCCGGCCGCCGCCGTGGCCCTCGCCCGCTGGGTGACCAGCCCCGAGAACCAGGCCGCCTTCGCCCACCTGACCAGCGTGTTCCCGTCCACCAAGGCCTCCGCGAACGACCCGTTCTTCAGCAAGGGCGACGGCACCAACGCGGGCGACGCCAAGGTGATCGCCTTCACCTCGCTGGCCAAGGCCCAGCTGATCCAGCCCGTCGAGGTGGACGACGCGATGGCCACCGTCATCAAGCAGCAGTTCGCGCTGGCCATCAGCGGCGAGACCAGCTCCAAGCAGGCGCTGGACACCGCCGTCGAGCAGTGCAACAAGCTGCTCAAGGGCTGAGCCCCGGCACCCGGGCAGCACCGCCCGTACCGGCGCGAGCGGCGGGACTCCCCCACCCGCCGCTCCCCGCGAAACACCCGCACCGCGAGGTACCCGCACCACCCCCCGGCCCCAGGAAGGCAACGGCATGACCCACCGGCGTTGGTTCACCCCCTGGCTGCTCGCCGGGCCCGCGATCCTCTGGCTGGCCGTCTTCAACCTCTGGCCGGCCGTCAACACGGTGATCCTGTCCTTCACCAACGCCAAGCCCCTGGGCGGCGGGCAGTTCACCGGCCTGGAGAACTACGGCCGGCTGCTGGACGACGAGCAGCTCGCCGACGCCCTGCTCAACAGCATCGTGTTCATGCTGGTCTGCCTGCCCCTGCTGACCGTCCTGCCGCTGCTGCTCGCCCTGCTGGTGCAGCGGAAGGTCCCCGGCATCACCTTCTTCCGCACCGCGTTCTACACCCCGGTGATCGCCTCCGCCGTCGTGGTGGCGCTGATCTGGGGCTGGGTGCTGGACGAGCGCGGCCTGGTCAACGGCCTGCTGGGGCAGACCGGGCTGGCCGACTCGCCGGTCCCCTTCCTGACCGACCGCTGGCTGCTGCTGTTCAGCGCGATCGGCCTGACGGTCTGGAAGGGCCTCGGCTACTACATGGTCATCTACCTGTCCGCCCTCGCCAACGTCCCGCGCGAGCTGCACGAGGCGGCGGCCGTGGACGGCGCCGGCCCGCTGCACCGGTTCCGGCACGTCACCCTGCCCGGGGTGCGCCCGACCATGATCCTGATCTCCGCGCTGATCTCGGTGAGCTCGCTGCGCGTCTTCTCCGAGCTGTACGTGCTCTCCAACGGCCTCGGCGGCCCCGGCGGCCGGGACATGTCGGTGGTGATGCTGATCCAGATGTACAGCCGCGGCTTCAACGGCCACCTGGGCTACGCCTCCGCGCTGAGCCTGCTGCTGTTCGTCATCACCCTCGGCCCGATGCTGTTCCTCATGCGGCTGAACCGGAAGGCGGCCTGACCCGTGACCACCGTCCGTACCAGGGCCACCGGGCCCGACGACGCCACCGCGCCCGCCGGAGCGACCGGGCCCGCCCGGGCCGCCAGGCCCGCCCGGGGCTTCAACACCCCCTCCACCGCCGCCACCGCCGTCCGCTACCTGCTCCTGGTGCTGGTCCTGCTGGTGGTCATCGGCCCCTTCCTGTGGCAGCTGTCCACCTCCCTCAAGGGCCCCGCCGAGGACGTCTACACCCGCACCCCGAGCTTCCTGCCCGACCAGCCCACGCTGGACAACTACGGCAAGGTCGCCGAGGTCATCCCGGTGTGGACCTACGCGCTCAACTCGGTGATCGTCGCCGCGGTCTGCATCACCGGCAACGTGGTCGGCTGCACCCTGGCCGGCTACGCGCTCGCCCGGCTGCGCTTCCGCGGCGCCAAGCTCGTCCTGGGCCTCTTCCTCGCCACCCTGATCCTGCCCGGCGAGGTCACCATCGTCTCCCAGTACGTGCTGGTGCGCGGCCTCGGCCTGGCCGACACCCTGGCCGGCGTGGCACTGCCCGGCTCGATCGCGATGCTCAACGTGCTGCTGATGCGCACCGCCTTCGCCGCCGTCCCGGCCGAGCTGGACCAGGCCGCGCTGGTGGACGGCGCCAACGTCTGGCAGCGGCTGTGGCACATCGGCCTGCCGAACGTGCGCGGCATGCTCAGCGTGATCGTGATCTTCACCTTCATCGGCGCCTGGGACGACTTCCTGTGGCCGCTGATCGTGCTCAACGACCCGCAGAAGTACACCCTCACCGTCGGCCTGCAGTACCTCAACGGCACCTTCTCCGCCAACCCGCGGCTGATCGCGGCCGGCACCATGATCGCCTTCCTGCCGATCGTCGTGGTGTTCGGCGTCTGCCAGCGCTTCTTCTTCAAGGGCGTCGAGGAGGGAGCCGTCAAGGGATAGCCCCGTTCAGGGACAGCCCCACCGCCCGTACGCCCCACACCCGTTGAGGAAGATCCGGATGACCACCGCTCCCCGCTTCGGCGTCAACTACACCCCCAGCGCCGGCTGGTTCCACCACTGGCTCGACTTCGACCTCGACGCCGTGCGCGCCGACTTCGACTCCATCGCCGCCCTCGGCCTGGACCACGTCCGGGTCTTCCCGCTCTGGCCGGTCTTCCAGCCCAACCGCACCCTGATCCGCCCGCGCGCCGTCGAGCAGCTGACGGCCCTGGTGGACGCGGCCGGCGAGCGCGGGCTGGACGTCGCGGTGGACGGCCTGCAGGGCCACCTGTCCAGCTTCGACTTCCTCCCGTCCTGGACGCAGACCTGGCACCGGCGCAACCTCTTCACCGACCCCGAGGCGCTCGACGGCCAGGCCGCGTACCTGCGCACCCTCGCCGGGGCGCTGCACGAGCGGCCCAACTTCCTCGGGATGACGCTCGGCAACGAGATCAACCAGTTCTCCGGCGCCCCGCACCCCGACCCGGACCGGGCCACCCCCGCCGAGGCGGAGGCCTGGCTGCGCCGGATGCTCGACGCCTGCGAGCAGGGCGCCCCCGGACGGCTGCACCTGCACGCCTCCTACGACGCGGCCTGGTACCTGGACGAGCACCCGTTCACCCCCTGGCACTCGGCCCGGATCGGCGCCGCGACCGCCGTGCACTCCTGGGTGTTCAACGGCACCGCCCAGCGCTACGGCGCGCACTCCACCGCCACCGCGCAGCACGCCGCGTACCTGGTCGAGCTCTCCAAGGCCTGGGCGGACGACCCGGCCCGCCCGGTCTGGCTGCAGGAGGTCGGCGCGCCCGCCCCGCACATCACGGCCGAGGACGCGGCCCGGTTCACCGGCGCCACCGTCGAGGCCGTCCTGGACTGCCCGGACCTGTGGGGCGTGACCTGGTGGTGCTCGCACGACGTGGACCGCTCGCTCGCGGACTTCCCCGAACTGGAGTACAGCCTCGGCCTGTTGACCACCGACCGGACGGTCAAGCCGGCCGGCGCCCGGCTCGCCGAGGCCGCCGCCGAGGCCCGCCGGTCCTGGCAGCCGCCGAAGCCCCGCAGCACCGCCGTGGTGGTCGCCACCGGCGACGAGGTCACCTCGCCGCGACGCGCGGTCTGCGGCCATGCTGCACCAGGCCCTCGGCCCCGCCGCCGAGATCGTTTTCGACGACGACCCCCAACTCCTCGCC
>NZ_JBEXJK010000054.1:0-30317 GCF_040609095.1 Kitasatospora sp. NPDC004799 | reverse complement strand
CCCGGGACGGAGCAGTCCGATGACCGCCCTCGCCAACCTGCTGGTGATCGCCGTGGTGGCGGCCCTGGTCGTCCGGCGCCAGATGCGGGTCAGGCGTGGGCGCCCGCCGGGGCCGTGCGCTCGCCGCCGTCCGCGAACTCGCCCAGGACGAAGTCCTCGTCCACCTGGGTCGCGAGGTCGGTGCCGACCTTGGAGTTGGCCCAACTCTCCGCGTTGCGGCGGTGGAAGAGGACCGCCTGCGCGGTGTAGCGGCGCGCGTCCCGCTGCCCGTAGGCCGCGTCGGCCGCGATCCGCAGCTCCTCCAGTACGGCCCGGTTGGCCGGCTCCAGGGCGCGCAGCGGCGGCTCGGCGCCCTGCTCCAGGCGGCGCACCCAGTCGGACTGCCCGAAGGCGGTGAACAGGTCGTCGCCGACCTCGCGGCGCAGGAAGGCCAGGTCGTCCGGGCCCTGCACCTTGTTGCCGACCACCCGCAGCTGCACGCCGAAGTCCCGGGCGTAGTCCTTGTACTGGCGGTAGACGGAGACGCCCTTGCGGGTCGGCTCGGCGACCAGGAAGGTCAGGTCGAAGCGGGTGAACAGGCCGGAGGCGAAGGAGTCCGAGCCCGCGGTCATGTCGGTCACCAGGTACTCGCCGGGCCCGTCCAGCAGGTGGTTGAGCAGCAGCTCCACCGCGCCGACCTTGGAGTGGTAGCAGGCCACCCCGAGGTCCTCCTCGGTGAACGCGCCGGTCGCCAGCAGCCGGACCGAGCCCTCGTCCAGCGCGATCGGGCGGGCGCAGGAGGCGTAGACCGGGTTCTCCTCGACGATCCGCAGCAGTCGCGAACCCCGGCCGGGCGGTGTGGTTTTGATCATCTCGTCGGAGGAGCGGATCAGCGGGTTGCTGCCGCGCAGGTACTCCTTGATCTCCGGCAGGTGCCCGCCCAGCGCGGGCAGTTCGGCCGCCTGGGCGTCCGTCAGCCCCAGTGCGGGGCCGAGGTGCTGGTTGATGTCGGCGTCCACGGCGATGACCGGCCGGCCCATGGCCGCCAGGTGGCGGATGAACAGGGCGGACAGCGTGGTCTTCCCGCTGCCGCCCTTGCCGACGAAGGCGATCTTCATAGGGGGGACTCCGGTTCTCGCTCGTGGCCCTCGCTACGGGCCGCCTGCCCAGGGGGCGCGTGGGGGCGGGCCCCCTAGTTGGAAATCGTTATCGTCTCCGATAGCGGTCATGCTAGCCGGGGTTTGGGTTCCGTCGGGGGCGGGAAGTGAGGATTGCCTCTAATGGGTGATGCGGGGTTGCTGTTCCGGGAGGGGCGGCCCGTTCATTACTCTCGGGTAGGTGAGCACTGGAACTGATCCCCTCGCCCCGCTGGCCCAGCTCCCCGGGGTGCCCGACGCGGTGGCCGAGGTGCGCAAGGCCGTCGACCGGCTCTACGGCCACCGGGTGATGCGCCGCCGCGCGGCCGAGGTCACCTCCGAGTCCGCGCTGCGCGGCGCCCGCGCGTCGGCGGCCCTGGCCGGGGCCGACTGGCCGCTGGAGGAAGTCCGCCGCCGCAGTGACTTCAGCGCCGACCCCGAGGCCCGGGCGGTCGGCGCGGCCCTGCGGATTGCCGCCGAGGCCGGCCAGCTGCTCAGCATCTGGCGGCACTCGCCGCTCCAGGTGCTGGCCCGGCTGCACCTGCTCGCGGTCGGCGACGCCGATCAGGCCGCCGGGCGCCCCCGACGGGCCGGGGAGGGCGCCGAGGAGCTGTTCCCGCTGGACCTGGAGCCGGTCGAGAGCGTCGAGGTCGACGCCGCGGACGGGCCGCTGCCCGTGCTGCCGCCCGCTCCGGGCGCGGAGGAGGTCGCGGCCCGGCTCGACCAGCTCTCCCGGCTGCTGGTGGCGCGCGCGGAGGGCCAGGGCGTCGGCACGCCGGCCCTCGTCGTGGCCTCGGTGGTGCACGGCGAACTGCTCGCGCTGCGGCCGTTCGGCACCCACAACGGGGTGATCGCCCGGGCCGCCCAGCGGATCGTGCTGATTGCCGAGGGGCTCGACCCGAAGTCGATCTGCCCGGCCGAGGTCGGGCTGGCGGAGCTCGGCACCGCCGCCTACCGCCGGGCCGTGGCCGGCTACCTGGCGGGCACCCCCGAGGGGATGGCGGCCTGGATCGCGCACTGCGGCTGGGCCCTGCGGCTCGGCGTCCGGGAGAGCACGGCGGTCTGCGAGGCGATGCAGCGCGGGATGGTCTGACCGGTCGGACCGGAACGGCGCGCGCGCCCCACGAGGGGGCGCGCGGAGACGGAGATGCGGCGGCACCTGATCCTGCCGGGTGCCGCCGCTGGTGCAGATACCGGGTGACCATGCATGCACCGGAAGTGCCGATCAGACGGGGATCCTGCCCGTTCGTCTGGTCCGGCGGCCCGACAGCGGGTCGGCTGCATGTGGGTGCCCGGATATCTGTACGTGCGGTCCGTGGGGCCTGAACTGCGTTGTCGGTTTGACCTCTTAGGTCCTGACCGGGTCTCGCGGGCCGTGCTTCATTTGTATCGCGTTTCGGGCGAAAGGGGAACCCGAAACGAGAAGTCTGTCCCGATTGCCCGTTTTGTCCAAAGGCTGCCGGGCTGAGCTGCCGGGCCGGGCCTCTCGGCTGGGCCGGGCCTTTGGGTCGGGCGGGGTTGCCGGGTCGGGCGGGGTTGCCGGGCCGGGCGGTCTCAGGCGGCCGGGCGCCGCCGACGGGCCAGGTACCAGATCACCCCGGCGGTCACGGCCGCCGTCCCGACCGCCACGGCGGTCAGCACCGAGCCGCTCGGAGCCGAGAACTCGGGCAGCCGGCGCCGCAGTTCCACCGGCTTGTCGAAGACGAGCACCGGCCACTCCCGGGCCTGCGCCTCCTTCCGCAGCGCGCGGTCGGGGTTGACCGCCGACGGGTGGCCGACCGCCTCCAGCAGCGGCAGGTCGGTGGAGGAGTCGCTGTAGGCGTACGAAGCGGCCAGGTCGTAGCCCTCGGCCGCGGCCAACTCCCGGATGGCGGCCGCCTTGTTCTCGGCGTAGGCGTAGTACTCGATCTCGCCGGTGTAGCAGCCGTCCTCGACCTTGAGCCGGGTGGCGATCACGTGGTCCGCGCCGAGCAGCCGGCCGATCGGCTCGACCACCTCGGAGCCGGAGCTGCTGACGATCACCACGTCCCGGCCGGCCGCGTGGTGCTGCTCGATCAGCGAGGCGGCCTCGTCGTAGATGATCGGGTCGATCAGGTTGTGCAGGGTCTCGGCGACGATCTCGCGGACCTGCTGGACGTTCCAGCCCCGGGTGAGCGCGGAGAGGTACTGGCGCATCTTCTCCATCTGGTCGTGGTCCGCGCCGCCGACCAGGAAGACGAACTGGGCGTACGCGCTGCGCAGTACGGCCCGACGGTTGATCAGACCGCCCTGGTAGAACGGGCGGCTGAAGGCCAGCGCGCTCGACTTGGCGATGATGGTCTTGTCGAGGTCGAAGAAGGCCGCCGTGCGCGACCCGCCGGGTCGGGGGCGGGTCGGCGGGCGGAGCTCTTCGGGCCCGGTGGTGTCGCCCTGGGACTCGTCGGCGTAGTCGTCGGCGTTCTCGGTGGTGTCCACGGGAACCGAGGATAGAGGGAGCCGCAAAACACCCCGCCATTCGGCGTACTCGTGGGCGTGCGGGTTTGTGTTTCTGGCCGCTCGGGTACACCATGGAAGTCACGGATCGTTCGCGACCGTGCTAACCCGGTCCGGCTCCTCCCCCCCGAGCCGGGCTGTGGATAGACGACCCCCGCTCTCCCCCCCGGCGGGGGTCGTCGCACGTCCGGGGCCATTTTCAGGGCTTGAACGCCCCTCGCGGCGCATCGGCCGCCGCCGTGTCGGTGGCTTACAGGGGGTGTCGCCACGCTTCGCCGTCGATCGGCTTTCGTCACTCTGTGTTGCCATTTGCTCATGTCCGTCGAGGATCGAACGGCCGGTTCCGATCGGTGGCGCGGGCCCGTCCGGAAGCGGTGTCCGGAGGGTGGCGGAGGGCGGTCCGGAGAACGACGGAACGGGATGCGGCGGGCCGCCGGTTCATCTCGGTGACCCCCTTTCGTCAATTCTTCGCCGATTAGCCCCCCGCTCGGGTGAACGTTTTCCTCCAGAGCCCCGAGTTATCCACAGGTATTCGGAACCCGGATGACGGAATCCGGATCTCCCCCCACCGTGATGACCGGCGGCGGTCGCCGGGCAGGGCCTCACCCCTTCCTCTCCCAGAGGTCTGTCGGGCGGCCGTCCGCCGGAACCGTCCGACGTGCGCCGCCGGCCACCACCCCGGTGGTCGGCGGCGCGGAGGGGAGTAACCATGTCGACGCCGATCGCCGACCACATCACCGCCGAGGGCCCCGCGGTCGCCGGGCCGCTCGTCGTCACCGAGGACGAGGGCCTGGCCGAGCACCTGCTGCGGATCTGCGCGGCCGCGGGCACCGAGCCGAGGCTGGTCCGGGGTGCGCCGCCGACGCGGGAGCTCTGGGAGAGCGCCCCGCTGGTCCTGGTCGGGGACGACCAGGCCGTCCGCTGCTCCGGGCTGGGGCGGCGTGGCGGGGTGCTGCTGCTCGGGCTGGACCTGGACGACCCCGGCGTGTGGGTCAGAGCCGTCCAACTCGGTGCCGAGCACGTGCTGTTCCTGCCCGACGCCGAGGCCTGGCTGCTCGACCGGGTCGCCGACGCGGCCGAGGGCGTCGGCTGCCCGGCGGTCACCGTCGCGGTGCTCGGTGGCTCCGGCGGGGCCGGGGCCTCGACCCTGGCCTGCGCGCTGGCGGTCACCGCCGCGCGGGCGGGCCGGCGGACGATGCTCCTGGACGGCGATCCGCTGGGCGGGGGCCTCGACATCCTGCTCGGCGGCGAGCGGGTCAGCGGGCTGCGCTGGCCCGATCTGGCCGGCTCCCGCGGGCGGGTCAGCGGCGCCGAGCTGGCCCGGGCCCTGCCGGCGCTCAAACGGCTCTCCACGCTCTCCTGCCTGTCCTGGGACCGCGGCGACACGCTGACGGTGCCGCCGGAGGCCATGCGCAGCGTGCTGGCCGCGTCCAGACGGCGCGGTGGGCTGGTGGTGGTCGACGTGCCCCGCCACCTCGACGCGGCCGCCGGGCAGGCGCTGGAGCAGTCCGACCTGGCGCTCCTGGTGGTGTCGGCCGAGCTGCGCGCGGTGGCCGCCGCCGACCGGGTCGCGGCGGCGGCCCGGATGCGGCTCGGGGACGTCCGGGCCGTGGTGCGGCCGGTGCGGGCCGGCGGGCTCCCGGCCCGGCAGATCGTCCGCGGGCTGCGGTTGCCGCTGGCGGGGGAGCTGGAGCCGGAGCCGGGCCTGGCCCAGGACGTCGTGAAGGGCGTCCCGCCCGGCAGCCGGGAGAACGGCCCGCTCGCACGCTTCTGCGCGGGCTTCCTGAACGAGGTGCTGCCGCCGGTGCCGGCGGTCGGAGGAGGTGTGTACTGATGGTCCGTCTGCGCGGAACAGTCCTTCGGGGCGGCTCGCCCGGCCCGGGCGGCGGTGCGCGGGAGCACCGGCCGCTGCGGAGCGTGCCGCCGCCCGGTGGGCCGCCGGAGCCCGGACACGGGCCCTGCCCGTACGGCCGGACGGCCCGCGAGCAGCGGACGGCGGCCCTGGTGGACGCGGTCCGCCTGCGGCTGGCCGAGTCGGGCGCCGCCCCGACGGCGGGCTCGGTCGCGGCCGCACTGCGGGCCACCCGCCCGTCGCTCGGCGGGGACGAGGTCCTGGACACCGTGCGCTCGCTGCGCGCCGAACTGGTGGGTGCGGGCCCGCTGGACCGGCTGCTGGCGGCGCCCGATGTCACGGACGTCCTGGTGAACGGTCCGGAGGAGGTGTGGGTCGACCGTGGCGGCGGCCTGCGGCGAGCCACCGGAGTCCGCTTCGCCGACGCCGAGGCGGTGCGCCGGCTGGCCCACCGGCTGGCCACCGCGGCCGGCCGGCGGTTGGACGACGCCCGCCCGTGGGTGGACGCCCGACTGCCGGACGGCACCCGGCTGCACGCCGTGCTGCCGCCGATCGCGGCCGGCTGCACGCACATCTCGCTGCGGGTCTGCCGCCCCCGGCCGTTCACGCTGGACGAGCTGGTGGCCGGCGGGTCACTGCCGCCGGAGGGTGCGGAGCTGCTCGCGGGCATCGTGCGGGCCCGGCTCTCGCTGCTCGTGTCCGGCGGGACGGGCTCGGGGAAGACCACGCTCCTGTCGGCCCTGCTCGGCCTGGTCGGGCCGGACGAGCGGATCGTGGTCGCCGAGGACTCCGCCGAGCTGCAACCGGCCCATCCGCACGTCGTCCGGCTGCAGAGCCGGCCGCCCAACCAGGAGGGGCTGGGTGAGTTCACCCTGCGGGACCTCGTCCGGCAGGCGCTGCGGATGCGCCCGGACCGGCTGGTGATCGGCGAGGTGCGCGGGGCCGAGGTGTCGGACCTGCTGGCCGCGCTGAACACCGGGCACGAGGGTGGCTGCGGCACGGTCCACGCCAACACGGCGGCCGACGTGCCGGTCCGGTTGGAGGCCCTGGGTTCGCTCGCCGGTCTCGACCGGCCGGCGTTGCACAGCCAACTGCGGGCCGCGCTCGACGTGGTGGTGCACCTGGTCCGCGATCCGGGCTCGGGGCTGCGACGGGTGGCGGAGATCCACACGCTGGCCGGGGCCGGCGACGGATCGGCCGTGACCACACCCGCGGTGGCCTTCCCGGCGTCCGGCGGGCTGCGTCCCGGTGCGGGCTGGGAGCGGTTGGTCGGGCTGCTGGCGGTGCGCGGGGTGTCGCTCGGATCGGGGCGGCCGTGATCGCGGTGACGGTGGCCGGGCCGGCGGGCGCGGACGTGTGGGTCGTGCAACTCGCCTTCGCCCTGCTGCTGGGCGGGTGCGCCGCGGGCGCCGTGGTGCTGCTCGGCGGTGTGAGCCGGAAAGACCGAGGACGACGGAGGTGGGAGACATGACGCAAAGTCAGTTCGCGCTCTGCTGGACGGTGGTGCTGTGTCTGGTGGCCATTGTCGCGTGGCGAGCGGTACAGGAGCAGTTGCCGGGCGGGCGGCGCTCCAGGCTGGTGCTGGCCGGCAGCGGGCCCCCGGTGCGGGGGCCTGGCCCGGAGAACGTGGCGTGGCCCCGGCCTCGGCTGCCGGAGCTCCTGGCGCCCGAACTGCTGTTGCTGCCCATGGGATTGGCCGCCTGGCGGGCCACCGCCTCGCCGGTGCCGATGCTCGCGGCCGCTCTGGCCGTCCTGCCGCTGCGCAGCTGGCGGCAGCGGCGGCGCCTGGCCGCGGAGGCCCGGTACCGGGCGGCGGCCGTGGTGGAACTCTGCGCCGACCTGGCGGGGGAGTTGCGAGGCGGGGCCACGCCGGAACAGGCGCTGCACCTGGTCACCGTGCGGCTCGCCGCAGATCCGGAGCGGCTGCGCAGGCTCGGCGAGGAGCCGGTGGCGCGCCTGGCGGCGGGCCGTTACGGCGGGGACGTGCCCGCCGCGCTGCACCAGCTGGCCGAACTGCCGGGCGGCAGCGGGGCCGCGGCCATCGCGGCCTGCTGGCGGGTGGCCGCGGACAGCGGGTCCGGGCCGGCCGACGCGCTGGAGCGGGTCGCGGAGGCGCTGCGCGGGGAGCGGGTGCTCGCGGAGGAGATCGCCGGGGAACTGGCCGGGCCGCGCGCGACGATCGCCGTCCTGGCCGCGCTGCCGGGCGTCGGGTTGCTCCTCGGCACGGCGCTCGGGGCGCGCCCGCTGGAGGTCCTGCTGCACACCCCGGCCGGGCTGGGCTGCCTCGTGGCGGGGGCGGTCCTGGAGGGGCTGGGCGCGCTCTGGACGGCACGCATCGTCCGGGCGGCGGCCCACGGCGCGCTGGAGGCGCCTCCGGGGCGGGGTGAGCGGCGCAGGGCTCCCGGCCATGCGGTGCCCGCTGCCCGGGCGGGCGAGCGTCCGGCGGGCGAGCCTCGGGCGGGTGAGCGTTCGGCGGGTGAGCCTCGAACGAGCGAGCGGAGGTGCGGGTTGTCGCGGGTGCGCGGACGGGCGCTCGGGGCGGGAACGGGGGCGAGGTGATGTGGGGCGTCGAGTGGGCGGCGGCCGTGCTTCCGGTGGTCGCGGCTGCCGCGGGGTGGAGATCGGTGCGTGGTCGGGCGAGACGCCGACGGGTGTTCGCCCGGGCGCGAGAACGGGAGGAGACGGGGAGGCATCCCGGGCTGACGGTGCCGGGTGGCGGGCGTCGACGGCGGGTGGCGACGGCGGCCGTCGCCGGGATCGCGGCGGCGGTGCTGCTCGGTGGCGGCACCGGATTGGCCGCCGGGGTGCTGTTGGCGGTGGGCGTCCACCGGTGGTCGGTCCGGGTGCGGCCGCCGACGGACCGCCGGGCGGCCCGCGAGGAGGAGCTGCTGATCAGGCAACTCCCGCTGAGCGCCGAGCTCTTGGCGGCCTGCCTCGGCTCGGCGGCGCTGCCCTCGGAGGCCGTGTCGGCGGTGGGCCGGAGCGTGGGCGCTCCGCTGGGGCCCCGGCTGGTGGCGATCGGAGCCGAACTCGCCCTGGGCGCACCGCCGGAGCTGTGCTGGAGCCGCCTGGGCGAGCAGCACCCGTCGCTGGCGCCGTTGGCGCGCTGCCTGGAGCGCAGCAGTCTCGGCGGTGTCCCGGCCGTCGGCCCGCTGATCGGGCTGGCCCAGGGGCAGCGCACGGCGGCCGCCCGCGCGGCCCACGCCCGGGTCCGCCGGGCCGCGGTGCTCGCCACCGCGCCGCTGGGGCTCTGCTTCCTCCCGGCCTTCGTCCTGATCGGTGTGGTGCCGGTGGTGGTCGGCCTCACCAGCCGTTTCGCCCAGGCGATGTGAACAAGAGCCGGTTGCACGGACATCAACGGACAACGAACGACAGGAGAGTTTTCATGACCGCAGTGATCGCGATCGGGCCCGGTACCGGGCGTCGGCTCCGCCCGCTGGCCAGGGTGTGGCGGCGGAGGAGCCGTCGAGTGGCCTGCCGGGTACGCAGGCTGGCCCGGCTCAGGGGCCGCTCAGACGCCGGGATGACCACGGCTGAGTACGCCGTCGGAACGCTGGGCGCGTGCGCCCTCGCGGCAGGGCTGTACAAGGTGGTGACCAGTGAGGCCATCACGGGTGCGCTGACCGACATGCTGGTGCGGGCGCTCCATGCGACGTAGGGCATGTCCTCGAACTCAGGTCTGCGAGGTGAGGCCGGGGCATGCACCTCCCGGGGCCGGCGGCGGTTGCCGACGGCCCCGGGCCCGGCGGCTGGGAGAGGGCCCCTCCTCCGCCGAGCGAGGCACGCAGCCCGACGTCGTTCCGCCCGTGCTCCGGGCGGGCGGCGGGGGACTGCGGACAGGCCCTGGCCGGGCGGCCGGCGAGCGCGGTACCGACCGGGCGTGGTCGCTGCGGCCGGGGCGGCGTGGCGACGCCGGCTTCGTGACGGCGGAGACGGCGGTGGCGCTGCCGGCGCTCGTCCTGCTCGCGGCGATGCTGATCTGGGGCGTGCTCGCGGCGGCCGCGCAGATCCGCTGCGTGGACGCCGCCCGGGTCGGGGCCAGGGCGGCCGCGCGCGGGGAGGCGGACGCCGCCGAACTCGCCCGCGCGGCTGCCCCGCCGGGCGCGCAGGTCCGGGTGGCCCTGGCGGCGGACTCGGTGCGGGTCGACGTCGAGGCGCCGTGCGCGGGGCCGGGCAGGCTAGGCGGGCTGCTCGCCGTCCGGCTGAGTGCGGCGGCCGTGGCGGCGCGGGAGGACGTCCTGGTGGCGGTCCCGGAGGGAGGCGGTGGCCCATGGCCGTCCTGAGCGGCCTGCGGAACACGGCGGACCGGGTGGCGCGGGCCCGTGCGGCCCGAGCGGTCGCGGTGGGCGGGCGAGGGCCGGACGCCGGTTCGGCGACGGTCTGGCTGGTCGCCCTGGCGATGCTGGGCACGGCGGTGTTCGCCGCGACGATCGCGGTCGGGTCGGTGGTCGCCGCGCGGCACCGGGCCGAGTCGGCCGCCGACCTCGCGGCCCTCGCCGCGGCGGACCGACTGCTGCTGGACCCGGACGGCGGCTGCGCCCGGGCCGCCGGGATCGCCACCGCACAGGGGGCCGGACTGGTGTCCTGCGTGGTCGACCGGTCGGCGGACGCCGTCGAGGTGGTGGCCGAGGTCGGGGTCCGCGGTCTTCCGGCCCGACTGCCGGTCGGCCCGGCGCGGGCGAGGGCCCGCGCGGGGCCGGTACGGGCACCGGTCACCGCCCCCGAGGACGTCCCGGCGGGCGCCGGGCCGGGCAGCGCTCCGAGCGGAGCCCCGAGCGCTGCCGCGGAGGCCTCATGAACCGGCTGGCACTCCTCCGTCCGGCCCCGAGGCCGCCTCCGGCGCGTCCGGAGCTTCCCGTCCGTCCGGCGCGTCCGGAGCCTCCCGTCCGTCCGGCCTGCCCGGCTCTTCCGCACCTCCGGGCGCTCCTGCCAGCAGGACGTCCAGGAGCCGGACGGCGGCGGCCTTGTCCAGCGGGTCGTTCCCGTTGCCGCACTTGGGTGACTGGACGCAGGACGGGCAGCCGCGTTCGCACTCGCAGGAGGCGATCGCCGTCCGGGTGGCCGTCAGCCACTGGACCGCCCGCTGGAAGCCGCGTTCGGCGAAGCCGGCCCCGCCCGGGTGGCCGTCGTAGACGAACACGGTCGGCAGCCCGGTGTCGGGGTGCAGCGGGACGGAGACGCCGCCGATGTCCCACCGGTCGCAGGTGGCGAACAGCGGCAGCAGGCCGATCGAGGCGTGCTCGGCGGCGTGGGCGGCGCCGGGCAGCTGGTCGAGCGGGATGTCCGCGTCGAGCAGCTGGTCCTCGGTGACGGTCCACCAGACCGCTCGGGTGCGCAGCGTGCGGGGCGGCAGGTCGAGCTTGGTCTCGCCCATGATCTCCCCGGTGGAGATCCGCTTCCGGAGGTAGCCGACCACCTGGTTGACCACCTCCACCGAGCCGAAGCTGAGCCGGCCCTCGCCCCAGTCCACGGTGGTGTCGGTGTCGAGGACGGAGACGGAGGTGATGTCGCGGGCGGCCGTGGTGTACGGCGGGTCGGCCGGTTCGACCAGGGCCACGGAGTTCTCCAGGTCGAACTCCCGGACCAGGTAGGTGCGGCCCTGGTGCAGGTGGACGGCCCCGGTGTGGACGGTGGTGTGGGCCGCCGCGGCGTCCACCGTGCCGAGCAGTCGGCCGGTGTCCGCCTCGACGATCTGGACCGGGCTGCCGCCGCTGCCGCGCAGGTCCACCGCGTCGGCCGCGCGCTCGCGCCGGGTCCAGTACCAGGAGCCGTCGTTGCGCCGGCGCAGCAGGCCGCGCCGTTCCAGGACCGGCAGCAGCGGTGCGGTGGACGGCCCGAACAGCTCCAGGTCGGCATCGGTGAGCGGGAGTTCGGCGGCGGCCGCGCACAGGTGCGGGGCGAGCACGTGCGGGTTGTCGGGATCGAGCACGGTGGCCTCGACGGGGGCCGCGAACAGCGCCTCCGGGTGGTGCACCAGGTAGGTGTCCAACGGGTCGTCCCGGGCGATCAGGACGGCCAGCGCGCCCTGGGCCTCCCGGCCGGCCCGGCCCGCCTGCTGCCAGAGCGAGGCCCGGGTGCCTGGGTACCCGGCCATCAGGACGGCGTCGAGTCCGGAGATGTCGACGCCGAGTTCGAGAGCGGAGGTGGAGGCGAGGCCGAGCAGTCGGCCGGTGTGCAAGTCGCGTTCCAGGGCGCGGCGTTCGTCGGCGAGGTAACCGCCGCGGTAGGCGGCCACCCGCCCGGCGAGCGCGCGGTCGAGCTGGTCCTGGGTCTGGAGCGCGACGAGTTCGGCGGCCCGCCGGGAGCGGACGAACACGACGGTGCGGGTCTCCCGCTCGACCAGGTCGGTCAGCAGGTGTGCGGCCTCGGCGGTCGCGGTGCGGCGCACGGGCGCGCCGTGCTCGCCGACGTTCTCGGTCAGCGGCGGCTCCCAGAGGCCGAAGACCATCGGTCCGCGCGGCGAGGCGTCCTCGGTGACGGCCACGGCGGGCAGGCCGGTCAGCCGTCGGGCGGTCGCGGCCGGGTCGGCGGTGGTGGCGGAGGCCAGCAGGAAAGTGGGTGACGAACCGTAACGGGCGCAGATGCGGCGCAGCCGCCGCAGCACCTGGGCGACGTGCGAGCCGAACACGCCCCGGTAGCTGTGGCACTCGTCGACGACCACGTAGCGCAGCGCCTTGAGGAAGGAGGACCACCGGGCGTGGCCGGGCAGGATGCCCCGGTGCAGCATGTCCGGGTTGGTGAGCACGTAGGAGGCGTACTGGCGGACCCACTCGCGCTCCTCGGGCGGGGTGTCGCCGTCGTACAGGGCGGCGCGGACCCTCGGCGGGGCGAGTTCGGCGGCCCGGCGGCGCTGGTCGGCGGCGAGCGCCTTCGTCGGGGCCAGGTAGAGCGCGGTGGCGCCGCGGCCGTTGCGGGCCTCGGTGCCGTCCAGCAGGTCGCTGAGCACCGGGGCCAGGTAGCCCAGCGACTTGCCCGAGGCGGTGCCTGTGGCGATCACCACAGTCTGGCCGCTTTTGGCCAGATTCATCGCTTCTGCCTGGTGCGCCCACGGCTGTTCCACCCCGACGGCGCGCGCCGCGGCCACGACCTCGGGACGGATCGAGTCGGGCCACGGTGAATAACGCGCAGGTCGGGCGGGAAGGTGCTCCGTATGGGTGAGCCGGTCGGACCGCCCCCGGCTGGTGGCCAGGGTCGTGAGCAGTGCCTCGGGCGGGCTGTGTCGGGGCGGCATGGGGACCCAGTGTGTCACCGGCGTGACGGAGAATCGTCGTAAGCCATCGTGCGGGCATGGTCGCAGGTGGTTGAATGTGGCCGTGACGGCCGTATGGCCGTGGGTCGCAGCGCTGAGGCTTGCCACGCGTTGGCTGGCGCGCCCGGGCTCGCGACCATGCGGTGGCGGCCGTCCGGCCGAGGATCGCACATGACGTAGCAAGGCAAGGTGCTGGAGGTTCCGTGGACCTGTCCCTGTCGACCCGTTCAGTCGGCGATCGTACGGTCGTCGAGGTTGGCGGCGAGATCGATGTGTACACCGCCCCGAAGCTGCGGGAGCAGCTGGTCGAGCTCGTCAACGACGGCAAGTACCACCTCGTCGTCGACATGGAAGGCGTTGACTTCCTCGACTCGACCGGCCTCGGTGTGCTGGTGGGCGGTCTGAAGCGGGTGCGCGCTCACGAGGGCTCGCTGCGCCTCGTCTGCAACCAGGAGCGCATCCTGAAGATCTTCCGCATCACCGGCCTGACCAAGGTCTTCCCGATCCACACCTCGGTGGACGACGCGGTCGCCGCGACCGACTGACGCGGCCGGGCCGGCCCGTGCGGCCGGCCCGCTCGTTCATCGCGTCCGGGTGCCCGGGCCCGTGTGGCCCGGTGCGTCCCCCGGGCGCCTCTGGGCCGGTTCCGCCGGCCCGCAGGGGGCCGGACCTCCGGCCCCGGTCGGAGCACCCCGAGGGGGAGAGATGGCAACCGTCGAACTTCGATTCAGCGCGCTTCCCGAGCACGTGCGGACGGCTCGGCTGGTCGCCGCGGCCGTCGCCAGACGGGCCGGGGTCGATGAGTCGGTGCTCGACGAGGTACGGCTCGCGGTCGGTGAGGCGTGCTCACGCGCGGTCGGACTGCACCAGCGCGGCGGTATCGGCGGCACGGTCCGGGTCGCGTTGACCGATCAGGAGAAGCGTTTCCTCATCGAGGTCGAGGACGAGGCCGGCCCCGCCGCCGTCCCGTCCTCCGGCGCCGCCGAGGGCGGCGAGCCGGACGAGGACACCCTGGGCCTCGCCGTGATCACCGGCCTGGTCGAGGACCTGGAGGTCACCAGCGGCGCGGACGGTGGCCTGATCCGGATGAGCTGGCCGGTTTCGGTCGCCTCCGTCGCGGTCTGAGGCGGCGCCTCCGGGCTTTCCTGCTTCCCGCGCGAGCCCGGACGCCCGCGCCCTGAAGCCGGGGCCCAGCCCCGTCACCGAAACACTCGGGTCGGCACGCGCGGCGTGCGGGGCCTGCTTCGCCGCGCCCGTCGGCGCGCTGCGCGAGGACAAGGCCGCGCGGGGAAGGCCGAGTCGGGTGGGCGGGGAAGCGGGGGCAGGGAACCGGGGAGCGGGCATCGGCCGTGTAGGTTCGACGACCGATGACGACCGAAACCGAAAGGCCTCTCCCGGTGAACAAGCGACTGCTGGCCGTACCCGCCCTCGGCGTGCTGCTCGCGTTCGGCGCCGTCGGCTGCGGCGACGACGGCAAGCAGACCAGCAAGCAGCTGGACGCCTGGGCGTCGAGCGTCTGCGGCGCGGCCAAGGACCCGATCGCCCAGGCACAGACCGCGCTCGCCGACACCGGCCAGGTGAAGACCGGCGAGGCCCCGGCCGACCTCCAGAAGCGGCTCTCCACCGACATCGGGCGGCTGGCCAAGACCAACCAGGACATAGCCGCCGCCATCGACTCGGCCGGGGCGCCCAAGGTGCAGGACGGCGCGACCCTCCAGAAGGACACCGTCGACGAGCTGAAGAAGGCGGCCGACGGCTACGTGGAGGTCCAGAAGAAGCTGGACGCGCTGCCCAACACCGACCAGGCCAAGTTCGCCGACGGGCTGCGCAGCGTGGCCGACCAGGTGCAGCAGCTGGCCTCGCTCTCCACGCAGGCGCAGAGCAAGCTCCAGCGCGGCGAGCTCGGTGCGGCGATGGCCAAGCAGGAGGGCTGCAAGCCGTCCCCGACCACCGCCCCGACCAGCGGTGCGACCGGTGGTGCGGGTACCGGTGCCGGCGGCACCCCGGCCCCGAGCGGTGCGGGCACGACCCCGGCGCCCGGCGCGACCGACACTCCGAACGCACCGGCCGCCACCCCGGCGCCCGGTGCGACCGACGCCGCGAGCCCGGCCGCGTCCGGCGCGCCCACCGCTCCGGCCGCCGCGCCCACCACCCCGGAGACCCCCGCTCCCAGCGCGAGCTGACCCCGGCGGACCGGACGATCCGACGCGCCCGCCCTGCCACCGGCCAGAGCCCGGCCGCTGGCAGGGTGCCGGCAGGGCGGGCGGCGCGTCGGCCACAACGGGCCGGACGAACCCGAGTGCCGCCGCAGCGCCGAAGCACCCTGCGAGCGGACATCCCCGGGGGCCGAAGCCCTCGTGGGCCCGCCGCCGCACGACGCGGCGTCCCCGGCGGGGCGGCGCGCGGTGGCGTCCGGGGGCGCGCGCGGTGGCCCGGGCTTCCGTCCGACGGGCGCGGGGCGCAGCGGCGGCCGGGCGGTGGGCGGCGGGGGACAATGGCGGGGTGATCAGTAGCCCCGTTCTCGACCCGACCCGCCTCGCCAAGTTCCGCGAGGCGCTGCTCGCCGCCTCGTTCACCGCCGACGGGTGCCTGGACCTGCTCGGGCCCACCGGCTACGCGGCGCTGGCCCGCAGCGAGGCGGTCCCGGCACTGCGGGCGACCCGCGGTGGCAGTCCGCTGGAGACGCTGGTGCGGCTGTTCCTGCTGCAGCAGCCCGTCCCGTACCGGGCGGCCGCCGCCGCGCTGCCGGTGGAGGACTGCCTGGCGGACGGCTGGCTGCGTTCCGACGGCGATCTGGTGCGCGCCACCGTCGACGTCCGGCCGTACGCCAACGAGGTGGCCGGAATGCCCAGTTCGGATGCCTGGGTGGTCTCCGACCTGGGCTGTGCGGTGGGCGGCGCGGGCGGCATCGGCTCCGGTGAGACCGCGCACGGGGTGGCCCGCAAGGACCTGGTGCTGGGCGTCGGCGGTGCCTCCACCACGCTGGCCAACATCACCGTGCGCCGCCCCGTCCGGGCCGCGCTGGACCTCGGTTCGGGCTCCGGCGTGCAGGCGCTGCACGCGGCCCGGCACGCCGGGACCGTCACCGCCACCGACCTCAACCCGCGCGCGCTGCGCTTCACCGAACTGACCCTGGCGCTGTCCGGTTTCGACAACACCGAGGTGTCCGCCGGAAGCCTCTTCGAGCCGGTCGGGGAGCGGAAGTTCGACCTGATCGTCTCCAACCCGCCGTTCGTCATCTCGCCGGGCGGCCGGTTCACCTACCGCGACGGCGGCATGGCCGGCGACGACCTGTGCCGCAGCCTGGTCCGCTCGGCCGCCGAGCACCTGGAGCCCGGCGGCTACTGCCAGCTGCTCGCCAACTGGCAGCACGTCAAGGGCGAGGACTGGCACGAGCGGCTGGCCGGCTGGGTCGCGGGCACCGGTCTGGACGCCTGGGTCGTCCAGCGCGAGGTCCAGGACGTGGCGCAGTACGCCGAGTTGTGGCTGCGCGACGGCGGCGACCACCGCGGCCCCGGCGGCGACTACCAGGCCCGGTACGGCGAGTGGCTGGACGCCTTCGAGGCGGGCCGGGTCGAGGGCATCGGCATGGGCTGGATCACCCTGCGTGCGAGCGGCGCCGAGCGTCCGACCGTCCGGGTGGAGGAGTGGCCGCACCCGGTGGAGCAGCCGCTCGGCCCGCACATCGAGACCTGGTTCGACCGGCAGGACTTCCTCCGCTCGCACGACGACGCGGGCCTGCTCGCGGCCCGCTACGTGCTGGCCGACGAGGTGGTCCAGGAGCAGGTCGGCGCGCCCGGCGCGGAGGACCCGGAGCACGTGATCCTGCGTCACAACCGCGGCATGCGGCGGGCCACCAAGGTGGACACCGTGGGCGCCGGCTTCGTCGGGGTCTGCGACGGGACGCTGTCGGCGGGCGAGATCGTGGACGCCATCGCGCAGCTGCTCGGCGAGGACCGGGTGGTCCTGCGGGACCGGGTGCCGGAGTCGCTGCGGCTGCTGACCGAGCAGGGGTTCATCGACCCGGTCCGCTGAGGCCGGAACCGGCGGGCCCGTTCACCACGACCGGACCCGCCGGAGCCCCGCCCACCCGGAGCCCCTCCCACCTGGGCCTCACCCGCCGGCCCCGGATCCGTCGGATCCGTCGGGCCCACCGGCGCCGCGAGGGGCCCCGGTTCACCCGCCCGTACCCCCTGGTTCGTCCGGCCGCCGCCGGACGGCTGTCTCCCGTTGGCCCTCCACTGTGAAGCTCTGTCCACAGGCTGTGGACAGAGCTGGGGAGCCGGGGGCCAGGGGTGGACACGACGACGGCGATGGTGGGCGGGTCGGTGCTCGCCCTCTTCGGTGGCGTGCTGCTGCTCTGGTGCGCCGCCGAAGTGGTCCTGCGCCTGCGGGTGCGCCGCCGGGGGGTGCCGGCGGTGGCCACCGTGGTGGCCGAGGACGACGTGCACGGCCAGCTGGACAGCGCGCCGCTGCTCTCCTTCTCGGTACCGCCCTCGGTCGGCGGTCCCGGCGCGTGCGGCATAGCGGGGCTCGTGATCGCCCGCCCGCGCGGGCACACCCCGTTGCGCCGCCCGGACCGCTTCGCGCCCGGCGCCCCGGTGCGGATCTGTTACGACCCCCGGCACCCGAGCCGGGTGGTGCTGGCGGCCGGGGAGGTCGGCCGGGCCGCCGTCGTCGACCTGCTGTGGGGCGTCCTGGGCGTGGGCTGCCTGGCGGCGGGCGCCGGCCTCGTCGCCGTGGCCGGCGGCTGAGCCCCGACGGACCCGCCAGGGCCCCGGCGACCCACCGGAGCCCCCGCGGACCCACCGGAGCCCCCGCGGCCCACCAGAGCCCCTACGGACCCACCGGAGCCCCGCGACCCACAGGGCTCCCGCGCCCCACCGTCGAGCGCGCCCCCGGCGGATTCGCGCCACTTCGCGCCCGCCCGTCGATTTTCCGTTGACAGATCTTGAAATCCGTCATTCCATCCTCCGGAACCTGCCGAAGGCCCCCCTCCGCAGGGCACGAACCTCCGTCATCGGGTTACCGTTCGAGTGGCGTCGGTGAGCCCGGCAAGTGAAAAAGCGGGATCCGTCCGTTTGACAAGGGTGGCCGGGGTACGGTCACACTCCGCTGGTGGGGGTGTCGTGCCGCGGCAGCCCCGGGACGGTGGAGGGGTCGGGCGGAGCGCAGCCCGTGCTGCCGGCGCCGACCAGCCATAAGGACCGGGAGAGAAGAGCGAAGGTGTCCCCGAGCAGCGAGACCGCGCACGGACAGCGACTCGTCATTGTCGAGTCGCCGGCCAAGGCGAAGACGATCAAGGGCTACCTGGGCCCCGGCTACATCGTCGAGGCGAGCGTCGGGCACATCCGCGACCTCCCGAGCACCGCGGCCGAGGTGCCGGACAAGTACACCGGCGAGGTGCGCCGCCTCGGGGTGGACGTCGACCACGACTTCGCGCCCATCTACGTGGTCAACGCGGACAAGAAGTCCCAGGTCAGCAAGTTGAAGTCGCTGCTCGCGGAGTCCGACGAGCTCTTCCTCGCCACCGATGAGGACCGCGAGGGCGAGGCCATCGCGTGGCACCTCCAGCAGGTGCTCAAGCCCAAGGTGCCGGTGCACCGCATGGTGTTCCACGAGATCACCAAGTCGGCGATCCAGGAGGCCGTGGCCAACCCGCGCGAGCTCAACCAGCGCCTGGTCGACGCCCAGGAGACCCGCCGCATCCTCGACCGGCTGTACGGCTTCGAGGTCTCGCCGGTGCTGTGGAAGAAGGTCATGCCGAAGCTGTCGGCGGGCCGCGTGCAGTCCGTCGCCACCCGACTGGTGGTCGAGCGCGAGCGCGAGCGGATGGCCTTCCGCACCGCCTCGTACTGGGACCTCGTCGGCACCTTCGGCACCGGCCGCACCCCGGTCGACGCCGCCAACCCGGAGACCTTCGGCGCCCGGCTGGCCGCCGTCGACGGCAAGCGGATCGCCAGTGGCCGCGACTTCGGCCAGGACGGCCGACTGAAGGCCGCCAGCGCGAACACCCTGCACCTGGACGAGCAGGCGGCCCGTCAGCTGGCCGCCGCCCTGGAGCAGACGGCGTTCGCCGTCCGCAGCGTCGAGTCCAAGCCGTACCGCCGCTCGCCGTACGCGCCGTTCCGCACCACCACGCTCCAGCAGGAGGCCAGCCGCAAGCTGGGCTTCGGCGCCAAGCGGACCATGCAGGTGGCCCAGAAGCTGTACGAGAACGGCTTCATCACCTATATGCGCACCGACTCCACCACGCTGTCGGACACCGCGGTCACCGCCGCCCGGGCCCAGGTCACCCAGCTGTACGGCGCCGACTACCTGCCGGACGCCCCGCGCACCTACGCCAGCAAGGTCAAGAACGCGCAGGAGGCGCACGAGGCCGTCCGCCCGTCCGGCGACCGCTTCCGCACCCCCGCCGAGACCGGCCTGACCGGTGACGACTTCAAGCTGTACGAGCTGATCTGGATGCGCACCGTCGCCTCCCAGATGAAGGACGCGGTCGGCCAGTCCGTCACCGTCCGGGTCGGCGGCACCTCCGCCGACGGCCGGGACGTCGAGTTCTCCGCCTCCGGCAAGATCATCACCTTCCACGGCTTCCTGAAGGCCTACGTCGAGGGCGCCGACGACCCGAACGCCGAGCTCGACGACCGCGAGCGCCGGCTGCCCCAGGTCGCCCAGGGCGACCCGCTGGCCGCCGAGCGGATCACCCCGGAGGGCCACGCCACCAAGCCGCCGGCCCGCTACACCGAGGCCTCGCTGGTCAAGGAGCTGGAGGACCGGGAGATCGGCCGCCCCTCCACCTACGCGTCGATCATCGACACGATCATCCAGCGCCGGTACGTCTTCAAGAAGGGGACGGCGCTCGTCCCGTCCTTCCTCTCCTTCGCTGTGGTCAACCTGCTGGAGAAGCACTTCGGCCGGCTGGTCGACTACGACTTCACCGCCAAGATGGAGGACGACCTCGACCGGATCGCCGCCGGTGAGGCGCAGTCCGTGCCGTGGCTGAAGCGCTTCTACTTCGGCGAGGGCGAGGGCCACGCCGCGGGCGGCGCCGCCGAGGCCGGCAACGGCGACGGCGACCACCTGGGCGGCCTGAAGGAACTGGTCACCGACCTCGGCGCGATCGACGCCCGGGAGATCAGCTCGTTCAAGGTCAGCGACGACATCACCCTGCGGGTCGGCCGCTACGGCCCGTACGTCGAGCGCGCCTCGGCCGTCGAGGGCGAGCCCGGCCAGCGCGCCGACATCCCGGACGAGCTGCCGCCGGACGAGCTCACCGTCGAGCTGGCCGAGGAACTGCTGGCCAAGCCCAGCGGCGACTTCGAGCTCGGCCCGGACCCGGTCAGCGGCAACATGCTGGTCGCCAAGGACGGCCGCTACGGCCCGTACGTGACCGAGATCCTGCCCGAGGGCACGCCGAAGACCGGCAAGAACGCGGTCAAGCCGCGCACCGCCTCGCTGTTCAAGACGATGTCGCTGGACACCGTCACGCTGGAGGACGCGCTGCGGCTGCTCTCGCTGCCGCGGGTGGTCGGCACCGACGCCGAGGGTGCGGAGATCACCGCGCAGAACGGCCGCTACGGCCCGTACCTCAAGCGCGGCACCGACTCCCGTTCGCTCACCAGTGAGGACCAGCTCTTCACGATCACCCTGGACGAGGCGCTGGCGATCTACGCCCAGCCCAAGCAGCGCGGCCGGGCCGCCGCCGCCCCGCCGCTCAAGGAGCTGGGCACCGACCCGGTCAGCGAGCGCCCGGTGGTGGTCAAGGACGGCCGCTTCGGCCCGTACGTGACCGACGGCGAGACCAACGCCACGCTCCGCAAGGACGACGACGTCGAGACCATCACGCCGGAGCGCGGGTACGAGCTGCTCGCCGAGAAGCGGGCGCGCGGACCGGTGAAGAAGGCCGCCAAGAAGGCCCCGGCGAAGAAGGCCGCGGCCAAGAAGACGACCACGGCCAAGACCGCGGCGACCAAGACCGCGGCCGCGAAGAAGACCGCCGCCAAGAAGACCACCGCCACCAAGACGGCGGCGGCGAAGAAGACGGCGGCCAAGAAGACGGCCGCGAGCAAGACCACGGCCACCGACGAGGGCTGATCCTCCGGCGAGCGGCAGCGGGCCCGCACCCCCGACCTCGGGGTGCGGGCCCGAGGTCTGCCGGGGCCGAGGGGCCGAGCGGATTCCGTGCCGGCGTCCGCACGGGCATCCGCACGGCCGTCCGCGCGGGGTTCTGTGCGGGGTTCTGTGCGGGGAACGTCACAACCCGGTGCTGAGCGGGATCCGGAAGCCTGTTCGCCACAATCCGGCCAAGCCCCGCCCGCTACGCTGACCGTATGACGAGCGAGGAGCAGCCCACCCCCAGCGCCGCCCCGGCCGCCAGAGCCTGGGCGTCCGACCTGCCCGAGGTCGCGCCCGCCGGGACTCCGATGGACCGGGCCCGGGCGCTGCTGCGGACACGTGCCTACCGGCGCCTGTGGACCACCCAGCTGATCGGCGGCACCGCCGACCGGCTCGGTCTGCTGGTGCTGCTCGCGCTCACCGTGATCGCCGCCGCCCAGGGCGGCCAGTTCGGCAGCCTGCCGCGCAGCCTCGCCTTCGCCGTCGCCGCGGTCCTCGCCGTCCGGGTGCTGGCCACCGGGCTGGTCGGCGTGGCGCTGCTCGGCCCGGTGCACCGGCTGGTCGCCGGCAGGCTGGACCGGCGCTGGACGCTGTTCGGCGCCGACGTGCTGCGCGCCCTGCTGATCGGCCTCGCCCCCTGGTGGAGCGTCTGGCTGGGCTCCGCCGCCAAGCCCTCCGGGGCCGCCGCCTACGTCCTGCTCGCCACCGTGTTCCTGACCGGTGCCGCCGAGCGGGTCTGGGGGATCACCAAGGCCGCCGCCGTCCCGGGCCTGCTGCCGCCGGCCGACCCCTACGCGCCGGTCGCCGAGCAGCGCCCGGCCGCGGCCAACCTGGAGAGCGTCCGGGGCATCGACCGCTTCACCGGCTGGGTGACCGTGCCGCTCGGCGCCGTCGGCCTGGTGGCCCTGACGCTGCTCAACAACATCGGCGCGGCCCTCGGTTCCGACTGGCTCCGCGCCCACCAGCTCACCTTCGCGGCGCTCGGCGCGGCCGGGCTGTTCGCCGCCGCGGCGGTCCGCGGCTACCTCCAGCAACTGCCCGGCGGCCCGGTGTCCGTCGCCCCGGTCTCCCCGTTCCAGGGCCTGCGCGCCCCGACCGACGCGGCCCCCGGCCCCGCGCTGAGCAAGGGCCGCACCGGCAGCGCCCCGTACTTCACCTTCGCCGTCGCGGCCGGCTACGCCGCGATGGCGGGCGTCGCCGCGCTCGCGCTGCTCACCGCCGCCGAGCACCGTGCCGGGCCGATCGGCTACGGCCTGCTGGTGCTCGCCGCCACCGGGGCGCCCGCCCTGGGCGCCCGGCTCACCCGGGCCACGCTGCCCTCGCTGTCCCGCCGCCGGCTGCTCGCGCTGGCGCTGCTCACCCAGGGCGTCGCGCTGATCCTGGCCGGGCTGGTGCTGGACTTCGTGCTGGTCCTGCTGCTCACCGTGCTGGCCGGGCTGGCCGCCGGGATCGTGGTCTCGGCCGGGCGCACCCTGCTCGCCCAGGAGGTCGAGGAGGCCCGGCTGCCGAAGGTCACCGAGCACCTGTTCGCGGTGCTCCGGGCCGTGGTCGCCGCCGCCCTGGTCGTCGTCCCGCTGATCGCCGCCGGCTTCGGGGACGTCGAGTACGGCACCGTCGAGCCCGGCTCCTTCACTTTCATCCACGGCGGCGCGGCGCTGGCCGTCGCCACCTCCGGGCTGCTCACGCTGGTGCTCGCCGCCGTCGTGCTGCTGCGCACCGACGACCGGCGCGGCACCGCGCCGTTCGTCCGGGACCTGGCGGACGCCGTGCGCGGCGCGGGCGGCCCGGCGCCGCACCGGGGCGCGGGCACCGGCTTCTTCATCGCCCTGGAGGGCGGCGACGGCGCCGGCAAGTCCACCCAGGCCTAGGCGCTCGCCGAGTGGATCCGCGGCAAGGGGCATGAGGTCGTGCTCACCCGCGAGCCCGGCGGCAGCCCGGTCGGCCAGCGGCTGCGCGGCCTCGTGCTGGACGTCGGCAACACCGGCCTGTCGCACCGCGCCGAGGCGCTGATCTACGCCGCCGACCGCGCCGAGCACGTCGAGAACGTCATCCGCCCGGCCCTCGCCCGCGGCGCCGTGGTGATCACCGACCGGTACATGGACTCCTCCATCGCCTACCAGGGCGCCGGGCGGGACCTGGCCGCGACCGAGGTCGCCCGGATCTCCCGCTGGGCCACCGGCGGGCTGCTGCCCGACCTGACCGTCGTCCTGGACGTCGACCCGACCAGGGCCCGCGAGCGCTTCACCGAGGCGCTGGACCGGCTGGAGTCCGAGCCCACCGAGTTCCACCAGCGGGTCCGGGCCGGCTTCCTCGCCCTCGCCGCCGCCGACCCGGCGCGCTACCTGGTCGTGGACGGCAGCCAGGCTCCCGGCTTCGTCACCACCGCCATCCGGCACCGGCTGGACCGCGAGCTGCCGCTCTCCGAGCAGGAGAAGGCGGCCCGCGCCGAGCAGGAGCGGCTGGCCAAGGAGGAGGCCGAGCGCCGCGCCGCCGAGGAGGCCCGCAAGAAGGCCGAGGAGGAGGCCGCCGAGCGCAAGCGGCAGGAGCTGCTGGCGCAGCTGCGGGCCGAGCAGGCGGAGAAGGAGCGGCTGGCCGAGGAGGAGGCCGAGCGGGCCGCCGCCGAGGCCCGGCGGAAGGCCGAGGAGGAAGCGCGTCGCCGGGCGGAGGAGGAGGCCGAGCGCCGTGCCGCCGAGGAGGCGGAGCGCCGTGCGGCCGAGGAGGCCCGGCTGGCCGCGGAGGCCGCCGAGCGCCGGCGGGTCGCCGCCGAGGCGGCCGCCCAGGCCGAGCTCCAGCGGCAGCGCGAGCTCGCCCGCGAGGAGCAGCGCCGCCGGGCGGAGGAGGCGCTCCAGCGGGCCGAGGAGGCGCGGCTGGCCCAGGCCGCCGCGCTGGCGGCCGCTGCTGCGGCGGCGGAGTCGGCGGAGGGCCGGGCCGAGGGGCGGCCGGGCTCGGATGCTGCTCCGGGCTCGGGCTCGGGTTCGGTCTCGGGCCCGGTGTCCGGGGCGGTGGCCGGGGATGCCGTGACCACGGAGCTGCGGGCGGTCCGGGACGCTCCGCGGGATGCGGCGCAGGCGTCGGCTCCGTCGGGCGGGCTCGGGGACGAGGCGACCCGCGAGCTGTCGCTGCGGGACCGGCAGGCGGCCGTCCGGGCGGCGGAGGCCGTCGAGGCGCGCCGGGCGGCCGGGGCCGTCGACGAGACCGCCAAGCTGCCGGTGGTGCCGGCCTCGGCGGTGGACGAGACGGCCGTGCTGCCGAAGGTCCCGGCGGAGGCGGACCGGACCGAGGTGCTGCCGCGGATCGAGCCGGGTCGTGCCGAGAGCCGTACCGAGAGCCGTTCCGAGGGTCGTACCGACGGCCGTACCGTGGGCCGAGCGGGCCAGGGGTCCGTGGACAGCACCCGCGAGCTGCCGGTGGTCGGCGCGGAGCCGGCGGCCGGGTCGCCGTCGGAGCCGCAGGCGCAGCCGGGCGCCGAGCGGCCGCGTCCGGAGTGGGCCGAGGAGACGCCGCTGGACGACCTGCCGAGCCTCACCGACACCCTGCTCGGCTCGCACGACGAGTGGACGCGCTGGGAGCGCGGCGGCCCGGGCCAGGACGGTCCGTACGGCGGCCCGCAGGCCGGTCCGGAGGCCGGCCCGGAGCAGGCCGAGGGCCGCGGGGGCGACCAGGACAAGGGCGACGGCAAGGGCAAGGGCCGGCGCTGGGGCCGCCGGGGCTGACCGGCACCACGCTTGATCGGCGCCGTCGGGGCAGGTCCCCGGCGGCGCCGCCGCGTTCCGTCGGGGCGTTTCGTCGTCCAGGGGCCAGTTCGGGGCCGGGTCCGGAGCCAGGACCAGGGCCAGGACCAGGGCCTCGCCGTCCGCCGTGACCCGGACGGCGCAGTGGGTGTCGGAGCGGAGACGTATGCTCGACGGCGGGGAAGAGGCGCCACGGGCGCTGCCGTACGGAGCTTGGGAGCAGCAGTGGCCGTCTGGGACGACCTGGTGGGCCAGGAGCGGGTGGTCGAGCAGCTGACCGCCGCCGCCCGGGCGGCCGGGGCGACGGTCGAGGCCGGTCGCGGGGCCGCTCCGGTCGAGGGCGCGAACGCCTCCCTGATGACGCACGCCTGGCTGTTCACCGGCCCGCCCGGTGCCGGGCAGGTCACCGCCGCGCGCGCCTTCGCCGCCGCCCTCCAGTGCACCAGCCCCGACCTCGCGCTCGGCGGCACGCCCGGCTGCGGGTTCTGCGACGGCTGCCACACCGTGCTGGCCGGCAGCCACGCCGACGTGAAGTACGTCCGGACGGACGGCCTCTCCATCGGCGTCGGCGACATGCGCGACCTGGTGATGCGCGCCTCCAGCTACCCGACCGGCGGCCGCTGGTCGGTGATCCTCGTGGACGCCGCCCACCGGCTCACCGAGGCCGCCGCGAACGCGCTGCTCAAGGGCGTGGAGGAGCCCTCCCCGCGCACCGTCTGGCTGCTCTGCGCCCCGTCCGTCCAGGACGTGCTGCCGACCATCCGCTCGCGCTGCCGCCTGCTGGTGCTGCGCACCCCCGCGGCCGAGGCGGTCGCCGACACCCTGGTCCGCCGCGACGGCGTCGACCCGGAGACCGCCCGGCTCGCCGCGCTCGCCGGGCAGGGCGACATCGAGCGCTCGCGCCGTCTCGCCGTCGACGAGCAGGCCCGGACGCGCCGGGCCGAGGTGCTGCGCATCCCGCTGGAGATCGGCGACATCGGCGGCTGCCTGTCCGCCGCCCAGCGCCTGGTCGACACCGCCAAGGCCGATGCCGAGGCGCTCGCCGAGACCCAGGACGCCAAGGAGACGGACGACCTCAAGGCCGCCTACGGCGCCGCCGAGGGCAGCAAGGCGCCGCGCGGCATGGCCGGTGCGGTCAAGGAGCTGGAGAAGCGGCAGAAGAGCCGTGCCACCCGCACCCGCCGGGAGACCCTCGGCGTCGCCCTGCTCGACCTGCTCGGCTTCTACCGGGACGTGCTCGCCATCCAGCTGGGCTCCACCGGCGCGCTCGCCAACGAGGACCAGCGGCAGGCGCTGAACCGGGTGGCCCAGGCCGGTCCGGCGGAGGGCACGCTGCGCCGGATCGAGGCGGTGCTGGCCTGCCGCCAGGCTCTGGACCGCAACGTGGACCCGCTGCTGGCGGTCGAGGCGATGACGGTGGCGCTGCGCGCGGGCTGAGTGCCCGTCGGGGCGCTGCGGCGGGCGGCGTCCGTAGGCCTCCCGGAGCGCGGGCCGTCCCACCTTCGAGTGAACGGGCGACACTCGCCGGGCACACCGTCGTGTGACTGTCCGCCCGTTGTGCACGCTGGGGGCCGACTGCGCCCGCTGCCCGGGGCGGTCGCCTCCCCGTACGCGCCGGTTCCGGTTCGGCGCGGCCCCTCCAGAGGTGGTGCGTCCCGTGGTTCGTTCGCTCCTCGTCATCCCCCTGCTGGCCGCCGCCCTCGGCGGGATCTGGCTGGCCCGGGGCGCCCAACAGCGCTGGCGCGACCTGCGCGCCGCCGAGACCTACGAGCTGGCGGGCGACCGCTGGCCGATGCTGCTGCGGGCGGCCGGTGCGATGGTCTGCGGGGTGTGCGTCACCGCGCTGACGGTGCTCACCGCACTCGGCGCCTTCGGCGGCCTCGGCCGGGACACCGCCCAGGAGCCGGACCGGGCGGAGCCGGTCGTGGACGCGGCGGGTGCGGGTGCGGGTGCGGGTTCGGGCTCGGAGTCGGGTGCCGGGAGCGGTTCGGGGGTGGCGGTCCGGCAGCAGCAGGCGGTGCCGCCCGCGGCCGACCCGGCGGCCGCCGCTCCCGCCGCCCCTGCCGCCGCGCCCGCCGCGGCTCCCGCCGTGGTCAGCCGCTTCGACAGCGTCGGCCACCCCGGCGGCGGCGAGCTGCTCCAGTCCGCCGTCCTCGGCCCCGACGGCCACCCCCGCAACATCCGGGTCTGGCTCCCGCCGCAGTACGCCAAGGAGCCGAACGCCCGCTTCCCGGTCGTCGTGATGCAGGCGGCGACCCCTCAGAAGACCGCCGACGCCGAGGTGCCGGACGTCTTCGAGGGCATCGGCTCGGCCCTGCAGAGCGGCAAGGCCCGTCCGTTCGTCCTGGTCGCGCCCGAGGCGCCGAACGGCACCGCGCACCCCTGCGAGCTGGTCGCCGCCGCCCCGGCCGCCGTCGCCGACGACGCGACGCTGCGCACCACCATCGCGGCCTCCTTCCGCACCCTGGCGCCCGGCCCGGCCTCCTGGGGCACCCTCGGCGTCGAGGCCGGCGCACCCTGTGCGGCTGCCGCCGGACTGTCCCGGCCCGACCTGTACGGCGCGGCCGCGGCGGTCTCCGGCCGGTACGACGCCACCGCGCTCACCCAGACCGGCGCCGAGGCCCCGGCCGGCAGCGCGGCCAAGCTGCTGCTGGCCGCCGCCAAGTCGGACTCCGCCGGGCTGGACGCGGCCCGCAAGCTCCAGTCCGCGCTGAAGGCCGGCCCCGGAGCGGCGGCCAAGGCCGAGGTGCGGATCTCGGACAACGTGCAGGACTTCACCCCCGACCGGGAGCGGCTGCGGCTGGTCCGGCAGGCGGCGCAGTTCCTGGCCGACGCGCTGGCCAAGGCGACCTGAGTGCCGCTCCGGCGGCGCTACGCTGCCCGGTGCCCCGGGGCGGGCGCCGGGCAGCGGCGTTTCCTCCGGGCGCTCTCGTGAGTTGTTCCTCTGGCTGTTCTTCTGGTTGTTCCACGTGCTGGTCGATTGCGGAGAGGTGGCGGATGAGGGCCGTCGGGCGGGCACAGGCGCGGGGACGGGTACTGGCTGCGCGGGTGCGGACGCGGGCGCTGGCTTCGGCGCTGGTCGTCGCCGGGCTGCTGGCGGGCGGGTGCAGCTCCGATCCGGCCGGGGCGCCGGCGGCGTCCTCCTCGGACTCGGCGGCTTCCGACACGCCCTCGGCGCCCTCGGCGTCGGCGGCCGCAGCGGTGGGAGGGGCGGGAGCGGTGGGAGCCACCCCGTTGGAGCCGCTGCCCGCCGCCGTCCCCGCCGTGCTCGCGCCGTACTACGCGCAGCGCCTGGCGTGGCAGCCCTGCGACGGCGGGTTCGAGTGCACGACGTTCCGGGTGCCGCTGGACTACGACCACCCGGGGGACGGCGACCTCACCCTGGCGGCCGCCCGTGCGGCGGCCGAACCGTCGGGCTCCGCCTCCCCTCCCGCCGCTGCCTCCGCCTCCGCTTCCTCTCCCGCCGCCCCCGGCTCGCGACTCGGCTCCCTGCTGCTCAACCCGGGCGGTCCCGGCGGCTCGGCGATCGAGTACCTGGAGGCCGCCACCCGGACGTACGACCGCGGCGTGCGGGACCGGTACGACCTGGTCGGCCTCGACCCGCGCGGGGTGGGCCGCAGCAACCCCGTCAGCTGCCTGACCGGCGACCGGATGGACGCCTACACCACCGTCGGCCTCACCCCCGGCGACCAGCGCGGGATCGACGCGCTGATCGCGGCCGACCGGGAGTTCGCCGAGGGCTGCCGGAAGCAGGCCGGGGCGGCGCTCGGCCACCTCAGCACCGTCGAGGGCGCCCGCGACATGGACGTGCTGCGCGCCCTGCTCGGCGACGAGAAGCTGAACTTCGTCGGCAAGTCCTACGGCACCTTCCTCGGCGCGACCTACGCCGGGCTGTTCCCCGGCCGGGTCGGGCGGCTGGTGCTGGACGGTGCGATGGACCCGTCGCTCGACTCGGTCACCGGCAACCTCACCCAGGCGGGCGGCTTCGAGACGGCCTGGACCGCCTTCGCCCGGGACTGCGCCACGCGCGAGGACTGCCCGCTCGGCCGCACCGAGCAGCAGGTCGGCGAGCAGCTCACCGCCCTGTTCGCGGGCGTCCGCACCGCCTCGCTGCCCACCACCGACGGCGGCCGCCGGCTCACCGAGCCCCAGGCGACCACCGGCGTCATCCAGGCCATGTACGCCGACTTCCTCTGGCCCGAGCTGCGCACCGCGCTCGCCGACGCCCGGGCCGGCGACGGCACCGGCCTGCTGAGGCTCTCCGACGACTACTACGGGCGCGAGGCGGACGGCTCGTACCCCAACCTGATGTTCGCCAACACCGCGGTGAACTGCCTCGACCTGCCCGCCCCGTTCCGCGGGCCGGAGGACGTCCAGCGGGCGGTACCGGAGTTCGAGCGGGCCTCGCCGCACTTCGGGCGCGACATGGCCTGGATGGCCCTGACCTGCACCTACTGGCCGGTCCGGGCCACCGGCGCGGCGCACACCGTCCGGGCCGCCGGCGCCGCCCCGATCGTCGTCATCGGCACCACCCGCGACCCGGCCACCCCGTACGCCTGGGCCCGGTCGCTGGCCGGCCAGCTGGAGTCCGGCCGGCTGCTCACCTTCGACGGCGACGGCCACACCGCGTACGGCCGGCACAGCGCCTGCGTGGACGGCGCGGTGAACCGCTTCCTGCTGACCGGGGAGGCCCCGGAGCAGGGCAAGCGCTGCGAGCGGTAGGGCGGGCCCGGGGGCGGTGGTCCGACAGGTGGTTTTCACTTCAACCGATCACCGGTACGACGTTACGATGAGCGACCCCTGCCCCCCTCCCCTGCACCGGAGCTCATCGTGCTCGGAGTCAACGACCTGGCGACGTACGTCCTCGGCGCCCTCGTCATCATCCTGCTGCCCGGCCCCAACTCCCTGTACGTGCTGTCCGTCGCGGCCCGCAAGGGCATCCGCACCGGCTACCGGGCCGCGGCCGGCGTCTTCATCGGCGACCTCACCCTGATCAGCCTCACCTCCCTGGGCGCGGCCTCCCTGCTCAAGGCCAACCCGGCCGTCTTCGCGGTGGTCAAGTTCGGCGGCGCCGCCTACCTGCTCTGGATCGGCTACGGCATGCTCCGCGCCGCCCGCCAGCTCTGGCGCGAGCGCCGGACCACCCCCGACCCCACCGCCGAACCGGCCCCCGAACCCACCGAGAACCCCTTCCGCCGCGCCCTGGTGATCAGCCTCCTCAACCCGAAGGCCATCCTCTTCCTGCTCTCCTTCTTCACCCAGTTCGTCGACCCCTCCTACGGCCGGCCCGCCCTCTCCTTCGCCCTCCTCGGCGGCATCCTCCAGACCTTCAGCTTCCTCTACCTCTCCCTCCTGATCTTCGCGGGCACCACCCTCGCCACCGCCTTCCGCCGCCGCAAGCGCCTCTCCGCCACCCTCACCAGCGGCGTCGCCGTCCTCTTCGCCGGCTTCGCCGCCAAGCTCGCCGTCTCCTCCGCCTGACCCCCGCCCCACCACCCCGTTACGGATCACCCGCGAACCTGTGTAGACTGGCCCGCGTTGCCACCACACACGGCAACGGCGCCGCCTTAGCTCAGTTGGCCAGAGCAACGCACTCGTAATGCGTAGGTCGCGGGTTCGAATCCCGCAGGCGGCTCGTTTTTGTTGAGGCCCAGGCCGGATTTCATCCGGTCTGGGCCTTTTGCGGGGACTATCACGATCTAGGTGTACGACACCCGGTTGGACTAGGTGTTGATCTTGCTGTCGGGCGTGGGCCAGGTGGCCTACGCCCGTCCGGCTGA
>NZ_JBEXJK010000053.1:0-30373 GCF_040609095.1 Kitasatospora sp. NPDC004799 | reverse complement strand
GACAGCTCGATCGAGCGCGACCGCCGTTGGATCATCGACCGTGCGGAGCAGGCGCGCGAGTACTCAATGCGGCAAGCCCGGCACCCCGCCGCCCAAGGGCCCGCAGCCCAGCGCCCTGCCCACCTACCAGGTGCAGGACGCCTCCGCGATCACCGGCTCGCCGACCCTGGACGGCGCCCGCAGCCGGGGCCACCTGGTGGTCGGGGCCAAGGAGGACCAGCCGTACCTGGGCCAGAAGAACCCGGCCACCGGCGAGTACTCCGGCTTCGACATCGAGATCGCCAGGATGGTCGGCGCCTCGCTGGGCTTCCCGCCGGACCGGATCCAGTTCAGGACCATCGCCTCGGCCAACCGCGAGACCGCCCTGCAGAACGGCCAGGTGGACTACTACGTCGGCACCTACACCATCAACGACAACCGGAAGAAGCTGGTCGGCTTCGCCGGCCCGTACTTCGTCGGCGGGCAGTCGCTGCTGGTGCGCAAGAACAACGACACCATCCACGGCCCGGAGGACCTGAACGGGAAGAAGGTCTGCTCGGCGGCCGGATCGACGCCGTACCAGCGCATCCAGTCGAAGTACCCGAAGGCCAAATTGATCGGCTACGACACCTACTCGGCCTGCGTGGACAACCTGATCACCGGCCAGGTCGACGCGGTGACCACGGACAACGCGATCCTGCTCGGCTTCGCGGCCAAGGCGCCGGACGAGCTCAAGGTGGTCGGCCCGCTGTTCTCGACCGAGCCCTACGGCGTCGGGGTGCCGAAGAACGACACCGTGCTGCGCGGCGCGATCAACGACGCGCTGGAGCAGCACATGCGGAACGGTGACTGGCAGAGGGCCTTCGAGGCGACCCTCGGCCTCTCCGGGGAGCCGGCGCCCACCCCGCCGAAGATCGACCGGTACTGAGAGGGCCGCGCCGTGAAAACGCTGACCGACAACTGGTCGACCTACTGGGACGGGTTCCTCGGCACGCTCTCGCTGTTCGCGGTGAGCGCCGTGCTGTCGCTGGTGCTGGGCGTGCTGATCGCGGGCTTCCGGGTCTCCCCGGTGAGGCCGCTGCGGGTGTTCGGGACGCTCTGGGTGACGGTGCTGCGCAACACGCCGCTGACCCTGCTGTTCTTCATCGTGGTGCTGGGCCTGCCCCGGTTCGACATCACCCTGCCCTTCTACACCTTCGCGGTGCTCGCGCTGGGCTGCTACACCTCGGCCTTCGTCTGCGAGTCGATGCGCTCGGGCATCAACACGGTGCCGAGCGGGCAGGGCGAGGCGGCCCGCAGCCTCGGCATGAGCTTCGGACAGACGATGGGCCTGGTGGTGCTGCCGCAGGCGTACCGCTCGGTGGTGGCGCCGCTCGGCAGTGTGATGATCGCGCTGGCGAAGAACACGGCGATCGCCGGATCGTTCAGCGTCACCGAACTGCTGGGCACCTACCGGACCATCAACGAACTGGGCTACAGCATCATCTGGACCTTCGTCTGGATCGCCGTCGGCTACCTGATCATCACCCTGGCCATCAGCGCCGTCTTCAACCTGCTGGAACGACGAGTGGCGGTGTCCCGATGACCGTGGAATCCTCGGCGCTGTACGACATCCCCGGCCCGAAGGCGCTCGCCCGGCACCGGCTGTACGGCGGGATCGCGCTGCTGCTGATCGCGGCGCTGATCGGCTGGGTGGTCTACATGCTGTTCCACACCCACCAGTTCACGTACGCCAAGTGGCAGCCGTTCGAGTACCGGGGCGTTCAGGACCTGCTGCTGCGCGGGCTCGGCAACACCCTGAAGGCGTTCGGCTGGGCGGTGCTGTTCGCGCTGCCCTTCGGCGCGCTGTTCGCGGCCGGGCGGCTCTCCGACCACCGGGTGGTGCGCTGGCTCGCCACGCTGGTGGTGGAGTTCTTCCGGGCCATGCCGGTGCTGGTGATGATCTTCTTCATCTTCGTCGCGCTCAAGGTGCAGCCGCTCTGGGCGCTGGTGGCCGGGCTGGTGTTCTACAACGGCTCGGTGCTGGCCGAGGTGTTCCGGGCCGGTGTGCTCGCGGTGCCCAAGGGGCAGCGGGAGGCGGCGTACGCGCTGGGCATGCGCAAGACCCAGGTGATGACGTACGTCCTGGTTCCGCAGGCCTGCCGGGCGATGCTGCCGGCCATCATCAGCCAGCTGGTGGTCGCGCTCAAGGACACCTCGCTGGGCTTCCTGATCACCTACGAGGAGTTCCTGCACGCGGGCAAGCTGATCGCCACCAACCTGGACTACGACCTGCCGTTCATCCCGGTGGTGATGGTGATCGCGCCGATCTACATCGGCATGTGTCTGCTGCTCTCCTGGCTCGCCCGCTTCGTGGAGCGGCGCAGCCGGCGGAGCCCGAGCGCACGCGGCGGGGCGCCGGTGGTCAAGGCCGGGGTCTCGATGGGGCTGCCGCCGTCGGTGCAGTAGGTCGGCGTAGTAGGTCGGTGCAGTAGGTCGGCGCGGTAGGTCGGCGCAGTGGCGAGAAGGTTGGTTCGAGGCTGAACCATAGGTGCGGGTGGGGTTGGGGTCGGTACCCCCAAATTCCTCTTATGATTCTCGGACGCCCGGGCGAGGCCGAAACGGAGCCCTCGCGGGTGGACGGGTGGGAGGGATCATGGAACCGGTGTTCGACTCGCGGCACATCAGGACCTTCCACGAGGTCGTCCGGGCCGGCTCCTACTCGGCCGCCGCCCGCGAACTCGGCTACACCCAGCCCGCCATCACCCAGCAGATGAAGGCGCTCGAACGCACCGTCGGCGTCCCGCTCTTCACCCGGGCGGGGCGCGGACTGCGGCTCACCGAAGCGGGCGAGGCGCTCTCCCGGCACGCCGAGCTGATCCTCGGCAGCATGTCCGCCGCCCAGCAGCAGCTCGCCGCGCTCGCCCGGCTGCGCGCCGGGCGGGTGCGGGTCTGCGCCTTCCCCAGCGCCAACGCCACCCTGATACCCCAGGCGATGGCCCGGCTGCTGGCCGAGCACCCCGGCGTGCGGGTCGAGCTGCTGGAGGCCGAGCCGCCGGACTCCGTCCAGCGGCTGCTGCGCGGGGAGTGCGACATCGCGCTGGCCTTCCGCTACCCGGGCGGGGCCACCGAGGTGCCGGAGGGCCTGGACGAGATCCCGCTGATGGAGGACCTGCTCACGGTGCTGCTGCCGGTCGGGCACCCGCTCGGCCGCCGGCACGCCGTCCGGCTGGCCGACCTCGGCGGCGAACGCTGGATCGCCGGCTGTCCGCGCTGCCGGGCCAACCTGCTGCACGTCTGCGCGGAGGAGGGCTTCGCGCCGGACATCGTGTTCTCCACGGACGACAACCTCGCGGTGCAGTCGCTCGTCGCCGCCGGGGTCGGGATCGCGCTGATGCCGGCGCTGGTGCTCTCCTTCATGTGCCACCGCAAGGTCACCGGGCGGGCCGCCGAACCGCACCTGCGGCGCCAGGTGAGCGCGTACGTGCTGCGCGAGCACCGCCGGATCCCGGCCACCGGGCTGGTGCTGGACCACCTGCGGCAGGCGGCGGCGAGCCGGGTCGGCTGCTGAGCCACCGGCGTCCTCCGGCCGCTGACGTATAAGCGTTGGTGGGGAGGTCGCTTACGAACCCTCCTTGGACGTGATAGGTCGGCGGGTTCGAACCTGATGGCATGACACCCTCAGCCACGGTCGGCAGTGACCGGCTCACCGAGCGGATGACCGCGCTGATCAGTGAGATCCGCGCCGTCGTGGACCGCGGGCTCCCGCCGGAGCTCACCGCCTACCTGGTCGGCGAGCGCCTCGCCCCGCACCTGCACGCCGACCCGGACGGGCCCGACGCGCTGCTCGCCCCCGCCCACCGCGAGGGCGACCCGCAGCGCTACCGCCAGCACGTGCTGCACGCCGAGGAGGACGGCAGCTTCTCCGTCGTCGCCCTGGTCTGGCTGCCCGGACAGCAGACCCCGATCCACGACCACGTCTCCTGGTGCGTGGCCGGCGTCCATCAGGGACAGGAGAGCGAGACCCGCTACCGGCTGGTCTCCGACGGGCGCACCTCCCGGCTGGTCGAGACCGAGCACGTGGCCGGCCCGGCCGGCACCGTGGCCGCCTTCGCCCCGCCCGGCGACATCCACCTGGTGCGCAACTCCTGTAGCAGTACGGCGATCTCCATCCACGTCTACGGCGCGGACGTCTCGCGCCTCGGCACCAGCATCCGGCGGGTCTACCGGCTGCCCGCCGACCAGCAGCAGTGAGCGCGGCGTGGCACTGACCCTCCGGCACCGCGCCGCCCGTACCCGCTCGCTGCCCCCGATGCGCGGGGACGCCCCCGGGCTGCTGCTCGCCGCCCTCGGGGTGGCCGCCGCGCTGGGGGTCCACGCGCTGGTGCCGGCCGTGCCCGAGCTCACCGCCGCCGTCGTGCTCGGCATGGTGGCGGCCCACCTGCCCGGGCTGCGCCCGGTGGTCCGCGGGATCGCCCGGCCGGGGCTGTCGACGGCCGGGAAGCGGCTGATGCGGCTCGGGATCGTGCTGCTGGGGCTCAAGCTCAGCCTGGACGACGTGCTCGGCCTCGGCTGGGCCACCGTCGCCATGGTGCTCGCGGTGGTCGGGGCGACCTTCGCGGGCACGCTCTGGCTGGGCCGGCGGCTCGGCCTGCCCGGGGACCAGCCGCTGCTGGTCGCCACGGGCTACTCGATCTGCGGTGCCTCGGCGATCGGCGCGGTCAGCCAGGCGGCGGGCAGCGAGGAGGAGGACGTCGCGGCCTCGGTGGCGCTGGTCACCCTGTGCGGGACGCTGGCGATCGCCGTGCTGCCGCTGCTCCAGCACCCGCTCGGGCTCGGCGAGACGGAGTTCGGGCGCTGGGTCGGGGCGAGCGTGCACGACGTCGGGCAGGTGGTCGCCACGGCGCAGACCGGCGGGGCCGGGGCGCTGCGGGAGGCGGTGCTGGTCAAGCTGATGCGGGTGGTGCTGCTGGCGCCGCTGGTCGCGGGGGTGGCCGTGGTGGCGCGGCGGAACCTGCGGGCGGCGCGGGTGGGGGCTTCGGTGTCGTCCTCGGCGCCCTCGGCGTCGTCTGCGTCGTCCGCGTCGGCGGCGGGCGGGGCGGGCGCGACGTCGGGTGGTGCGGCTGGTGGGACGTCGGGGAAGGCCGGGAGCCGTCCGCCGATCGTGCCGCTGTTCGTGGCGGGCTTCCTCGCGATGATCGTCCTGCGGACCACCGGGGTGCTGCCCGAGCGGGCGCTGGACCTGGCCGCGGACGCCCAGGGGCTGCTGCTGGCCGCCGCCTTGTTCGGGCTCGGCAGCGCGGTGCACCTGCCGACCATGGCCCGCACCGGTGGGCGGATCGCCCTGCTCGGGCTCGGGTCCTGGGTGGTCGTCGCGGGCGTCTCGTACGCGGGGGTGCTGGTCACGACCTGACGGACCGGGATACGGACTCGGCTATTGTCGGGCGGGTGCCCGCCCCCGCCCGTACCGGGGTGGCCCCGCAGCCGAGTTCGCCCGATGTCGCCAGGAGGACGGATGACCACCGCACTGCCCGAACGCGACGGCCAGGAGGCCGCCCTCACGCTCGACCGACGGGAGGGCCCGTACGGAGAGGTGGTGCTCCGGCAGCGCGGTCGGGACTTCGAGATCATCGCCAACGGCTGCTTCCTGATGGACACCGCCGACGGGCGTTCGGAGCGGCTGCTGATCCAGGCGGCGCTGGACGAGCTGGACCGTACGGGCGGCCCGGTCGAGCGGCCGTCGGTGCTGATCGGGGGCCTCGGGGTCGGCTTCTCGCTGGCGTACGCGGCGGCCGAGCCGCGCTGGGGGCGGATCGCCGTCGTCGAGCGGGAGACCGCGATCATCGACTGGCACCGGACCGGCCCGCTCGGCGCCTTCTCGGGCGGTGCGCTGGACGACGGGCGGGTGGAGGTGCTCCACACCGACCTGCTGGAGTACCTCGCGGCGGCGGGCGGCGAGCGCTACGACGCGCTGTGCCTGGACATCGACAACGGGCCGGACTGGACCGTCACCGAGTCCAACGACGGGCTGTACGGCGCGGACGGGCTCGCGGTCCTGTGGCGGCGGTTGCGGGAGGGCGGGGTGCTGGCCGTGTGGAGCGCACAGCCTTCGCCAGCCTTCGAGGAGGCGCTGCGGGCGGCGGGGTTCTCGGACGTGGTGACGCACGAGATCCCGGTGGCCCGGGGGGTGCCGGACGTGGTGCACCTGGCCCGGCGGGCGGGCTGAGGGCGGACCCGGATCGGTCCGGGCCGGCCGGATCGCGGTCGAACCCGGTTGCGGCGGCCGGTGGTTGACGTAATGCGCTTCAACATCCGCCGCTGCCACGGTAGTTGAACGGCAGGTGGGCGGTGGGGTTGGGTGACTGAGAGCGGGAGTCCCTCGGAGCGGATCGCGGCTGAGCTCCGACGGCGCATCACGGCAGGGGAGTTGGCCCCGGGGGCGCGGGTGCCGTCCACCCGGCGGATCACCCAGGAGTGGGGCGTCGCGATGGCCACCGCGACCAAGGTGCTGAACCGCCTGCGGGCGGAAGGGCTGGTGCGGGCCGTCCCCGGGGTGGGCACGGTGGTGGCCGGGAAGCCGGCTCCGGCTCCGGCGGCGGCGCGGCCCCGGGAGCCCCAGCGGGGCGCGCGGGAGGTGTCGGGGCCGGTGCGGCAGCGGGATGTGGAGCCGGCCGGGGCGCGGCGGGTGCGGGCGGGCGGTGAACGCGACCTCACCCGGGAGCGGATCGTGGCGACGGCCGTCCGGGTGGCCGACGAGGAGGGGCTGGCGGCGCTGTCGATGCGCCGGGTCGCGACCGATCTCGGCGTCGCGACGATGTCGCTCTACCGTCATGTGCCGGGCAAGGACGAGCTGTTGCGGCTCATGATGGACGTGGCGTTCGGTGAGCAGCCGCTGCCCGAGCCGCCGGCGTCGGACTGGCGGGAGGGGCTGGAGACCGTCGCGCGGGTGCAGTGGCGGATCTACCGGCGGCACCCGTGGCTGGCCTCCACGATGTCCTTCACCCGGCCGGTGATGGCGCCGGACGCCGCGGCGCACACCGAGCGGTCGATCGCCGTCCTGGCGGGGCGGGGGCTGAGCTGGGAGGAGATGGCCCAGGCCTCCGTCGCGTTGGCGGCGTTCGTGTGCGGGCTGGCCGTCCACTTCGAGCGGGAGGCGCAGGCCGAGCAGGACAGCGGGCTGTCCGCGGAGGAGTGGATGGACCAGGTGGAGGACGAGGGCCACGAGCAGCTGATGGCGGATCCGGAACGGTTCCCGATGTTCGACGCGCTGAACCGGGGGCCGGAGGTCGACCTGGGCCTGGAGGCGCTGTTCGAATTCGGGATGGCGCGGATGCTGGACGGGATCGGTCTGCTGATCGAGCAGCGGAGCGGGGGCGGGGGCGGTGGCGGGGCTCGGCGAACAACTGACAAGTAACAGCTAACAGCTAACAGCTAACAGATTTCAGATTTCGTTCGCTGAAATCTGTCAGCTGTTACCTGTCGCCTGTCATCCGTGCTCCGCGCCGACGCGCCGCCACGCAGCCGCCGCCCGCCGTCCCGGCCCCGATCAGCCGAAGGGGCGACTCGCCGGCTCGGCGTCCGCCTCGTCCGCCGCCTCCGGTTCGTCCGCCGGCAGGGCCGGGATGTTCTCCATGGAGAAGGGGTTGAAGTCCGGCGGTGGGACCATCACCGGGGTGCCCTTCGGGCCGTCCTCGTCCTCCGGCGCCGTGTCCTCGGCCGCGACCGGCGGGGCCTGGGCCGGGATGACGGGCGGGGTGGAGGGCGGCGGCGGGACGGCCGGGCCCTGGGCGGGGAGGGCGGTGGCGAACGGGTCGGCCTTCTGCTCGGCTGCGACCGTGGTGCCGAACGGGTCGGCGACCGGAGCGGCCCCGGCAGGCTGCGTCGCGGGCGCGTCGCCCGACACGTCCGGGATGCCTTCCATGGTGAAGGGGTTGAAGTCCGGCGGTGGGACCATCACCGGGGTGCCCTTCGGGCCGTCCTCGTCCTCCGGCGCCGCGTCCTCCCCAGCGGCGGCGGGGGCCTCCGCGACCGGAGCGAAGGGGTTGAAGTCCGAGGGAGGTATCCGGACCGGAGTGCCGCGCTGGTGCACCGGCACCTCCTCCGGCTCCTCCTCGGCGGCCGGAGCTGGGGCCGGGGCGGGAACCGGGTCCGGAACAGTGCTCGGGGCCGCGGCCGGCACGGTGACCGCCGCGCCCGGGGCCGGCACGCCGTCCCAGCCGAACTGGACGCTCTTCAGCAGCTCCGCGAACGCCTCCGTGTACAGCTCCCAGTCCTCCGGGCGCGCCGTGGAGAGCTGGACGCACAGCACCGTCCCGCCGTCCGGCAGCGGTACGAAGGCCTGGACGGCCGAGGTGACCACCCAGCGCCGCTGCCCGTCGGCGGTCAGCGGTGCGGGCACCGGGACGGTCCGGCCCTCGACCAGGACGGCCGCCGGCCCGGCCGGCAGCAGGACGGTCCACACCTCGGCGTGCCGCCGGACGGTGGCCAGTTCGGTGGCGAGCGCGGTGATCGGCAGCGGGTGCCGGGCGAGCGAGACCACGAGGGCGGCGTCCGAGGCGCGGTCGTCCCGTTCCAGGGCGCAGACGCCGGCGTACACCACGCCCGCGTCGCGGATCAGGTCGGACAGGGTGGCGGAGATCACCGCGAAGTCCCGCCGCGGCTCCGGACCGGTGGCGCTGAACAGTTCCTCGGCGACCTCGGCCAGGTGGCGGGCCAGCTCGTCGGCGGCCGCCACGGTGGCCGGGGCGGTGCCGCCGCTCGGCTCAGTGCCGTCGGGCAGCGGGGGGACCGCGCGGGCGGAGACGCCGGGCGGACCGCCCGGGGAGGTCAGCGCGTGGAAGCCGGGCGGCACGACCAGCCGGACCTCGGCGCCCGCGCCGGTGGGCAGTTCGACCGGCTGCCGGGTCTGCTGGCCGGCCGCCAGCGCGGCCAGCGCGGGGGCGAACGGCGGGCGCAGCTTGGCGTCGGCGAACTCGCCGGTGACCGGGAGCTGGAACAGCGCGGCCGAGGTGGTGCCCCGGTCGGCGATGGCGCCGCGCACCGCGCCGCCGCCGTACCTGGTCTGGAGCGCGGCGACCACCCGGTCGGTGAGCCGCGCGCCGGTGCCCGGGCGGGCGGTGCCCGCGGTGGTCACCGTGCCGAGCCGGTCGAGGGCGGTGTGCACCGGGCCGTTGGGGGCCAGCGGCAGGCTGAACAGCGCCTCGGTGGCGGGGTGTTCGACCGCCCGCAGCGCGCTCAGCGAGGCCGCCGGGTGGCGTGAGGTGCGCTCGTCGAGGAGGGCGTCGGTGAGGGTGCCGAGGGTCGCGCAGACCTGCTCCGCTGCCGCGAAGGGGTTGGCCTCCACGCTGAACTGGACGTCCTGGGTCACCTGGTGAGCCCCCCGCTCTGCTCCGTCTGCCGTCGGTGGTTCGGGTGGGACCGGACCGGCCGCGTCGGCGTGCCGTCAGATCCCCGCCCATTCCTATCAGAGCCCACCGTCCTGACCGAACCGCAGGATGACCCGATGATCACTCGGACCACCGCCGCGGCGACGACCTCGGCGACGCTCCGGCGACCGCTCCGGGTCACTCGGCAGCGGTGCCGACTTCGACGGTGTCGGCTTCAGCGGTGCTGACTTCGGCGGCGCTGCCGTCAGCGGTGCCGGCTTCCGGAACACCGTCGTCCGGAACACCGGCTTCCGGAGCGCCGGCGGCGAGCGCGGTGACCGCCTCGACGATCCCCGGCACGGCGAACAGCCCCGCGAGGTCCCGCACCAGGCGTCCGGTCGGGCCGTCCGGGCGCTCGGCGGCGAAGAAGGAGGCCAGTTCGGCGGCGAGGGCCGGCTCGCGGGCGGCGGTGAGGGTGAGCGCCGCGACGAACTCCTGCACCAGGTGCAGCTGGAGCTCCTCCAGCGGCACCGAGCGGTCGGCCAGCCACTCCAGCGAGGTGATCTCGGCGTTGGCGATCCAGGCCCGGACGGTCAGCCGCAGCCCGACGCTCGGCGCGGGGATCGCCAGGTGGGCCAGGATCTGCTCCTGGGCGGCCCGGCGCACCTCGTCGATCACCGCCGAGGTGCCCGCGCTGGCCGCCACCGAGCCGCCGCGCAGCAGCGCGGCGAAGCCGGGCCCGTGGCTCTGCACGAAGTCCAGGTAGCGGCCCATCACCCGGTGCAGCCGCTCCGACAGCGGCCCCGCCATGGGCTCCTCGAACCGGGCCGACAGCTCCTGCCCGGCCCGCCGCAGCGACTCCTCGTACAGCGCCTGCTTGCCGGGGAAGTAGTGGTACACCAGCGGCCGGGAGGCGCCCGCGGCGGCGGCGATGTCGTCGATCGACACCTCCTCCGGCGGCCGTCGGCTGAACAGCTCCAGCGCCACGGCGATCAGCTGCTCCCGCCGCTCGTCCACGCTCAGCCGCCGCCGCGGCTTCTCGCCCGCCGCCCGGGCGGATGCGGAGGTCCGTGCTGCGCGGTCGGCCGTCGGTGACGGCGTACGGGAGGCCATGCGCGCCACCCTAGTTCGTCGCGGGCCTCCGGTGGAGCCAGGGGCCCGCCGCCGCCCCGCCGGTACGCCGACGCCCGCCCCGCCGTACGCCGCCTCCGGCCCGCCCGTACGCCGGCCCCGAACCCCGAGGTCGCGGGACGGAAAAGCTACGCGGACCGGAGGGCCAGGTAGCGGCGGTAGGCCTCGACGCCGTCGGGGACGAAGGTGTCGCGGGCGAGGCGGTCGGCGAGTTCGGCGGGGGTGAGCCAGTCGTGCCAGGCGACCTCGGACTCCTGGGGCGAGACCGGGCCGTCCCACTCGGCCTCGTACATATCGCACCACCAGGAGAGCCCGTCCTGTTCGAAGAGGAACTTGAACAGGGGGCGCGGGGCGATGCCGTGGACGCCCAGCTCCTCCTCGGCCTCGCGGACGGCGGCCTCGGCGTAGCTCTCGCCGGAGCCGACCACGCCGCCGACGAACATGTCGTACGCGCCCGGGGCGAACAGCTTGGTGTCGGTGCGGCGGTGGACGAAGATCCGCCCGGCCGGGTCGCGGACCAGGATGAAGACGCAGCGGTGGGTGAGCCCGCGCCGGTACACCTCGCCGCGCAGGGCGGTTCCGATCACGCGGTCGTGCTCGTCGACGACGTCCAGCAGTTCCTCGGCAGGGTTGGTCATGGGGGACAGGTTAGGGTTTCGGGGCTTGGTTCGACCGGATTCGACTGAAGAAGACCGATGGCGGACGCGAGCGGCACGAGAACGAGCGGCAGATGTCGCGGAACTGGTCGAGGACGGCACGCAGTGGTGGAGATCTGGGGCGAGACGGCCGAAGGGTTCGAGCCCGTGCGGGCGGCCTTCGCACGGAACTTCGCCGAGTACGGCGAGCTCGGCGCGGCCTTCGCGCTGTACGTGCGCGGCCGCAAGGTGGTCGACCTGTGGGGCGGCGACGCCCGCCCGGAGGTCGGCGGCCGGCCGGCGCCCGCGGTGCCGTGGACGGCGGACACCGCGCAGGTGCTGCGCTCGGTCACCAAGGGCCTGACCGCGACCACCGCGCTGCTGCTGGCCGAGCGCGGCCTGCTCGACCTGGACGCCCCGGCGGCCTCGTACTGGCCGGAGTTCGCGGCGGCCGGCAAGGACCGGATACCGGTGCGCTGGCTGCTCTCGCACCAGGCCGGGGTGCCCGCGCTGGACGTGCCGCTGCGGTTGGAGGACGTGCTCACCTGGGAGCGCGCGGCCGCCGCCGTCGCCGCCCAGGCGCCCGCCTGGGAGCCCGGCACCGCGCACGGCTACCACCCGTACACCTTCGGCTGGCTGGTCGGCGAGGTGGTGCGGCGGGTGAGCGGCCGGACGATCGGCCAGTACTTCGCCGAGGAGATCGCCCGGCCGCTCGGGCTGGACCTGTGGATCGGGCTGCCGGCCGGCGCCGCGCCCCGGGTCGGCAAGCTGGTCGACCTGCCGGCCCCGGAGGCGGCCAGGACCGGCCCGAGCGGGCTGCGGCTGCGGCCCAAGCAGGCCGTGCGGGACGCCTACCAGGACCCGGCCTCGCTGACCGCCCGCTCCTTCGCCTCGGTGCTTCCCGGCGTGGACCTCAACGACCCGGCGGTGCAGTCCGCCGAGATACCCGGCGCCGGCGGCATCGGCACCGCCAGGTCGCTGGCCCGGTTCTACGCGGCGCTGATCGGCGCGGCCGACCGCCCGGACGGCTCCGGCGACCTGCTGCCGCCGCTGCTCGGCCCCGAGGCGCTGGCGCGCGCGGTCGAACCGGCGGTGAGCGGGCCGGACCGGGTGCTGATCGTCAACTCCACCTTCGGCCTGGGCTTCTGGCGGCACGGCCCGACCGCGCCGATGGCCTCCCCGGCGAGCTTCGGCCACCCGGGCCGGGGCGGTTCGCTCGGTTTCGCCGACCCCGATCTGGGGCTGGGTTTCGGCTACGTCACCAACGGCATGCAGCCGGGTGTCACCGGGGACGTCCGCTCGCGGAACCTGATCCGCGCGGTGCGGGGGTGCCTGGGGCTGGACCGGTAGGACGGGGCCGGACCGGTCGGACCCCGTCGTCAGGCCTGGCCGGTTGTCAGGCCTGGACGGTCGTCAGGCCTGGCCGGTCTCGAAGCGGCGGATCCTCCCGCCCTCGACGGTGAAGCGCCAGGTGGTGCGCATCGTGCCCCAGGTCTCGTTGGTGAACTCGGCGACCAGCCCGTGCCCGCCGTTCGACTCGGTCTGGACGGCGATCCGGCCGTTCGGGCCGAAGATCTCCCGGTCGACCCAGTCCGCCAGGTCGCGCTCGGAACCGTCGTCGGACATGGTCGCGCCCGGGGCGAGCAGCTCGAAGAAGGCCGTGCGGTCGCCCGCGTTGATCGCGGTGACGAAGGCGCGGACGGTGGGGTCGCTGAGTTTCGTGGGGGCGATGGTCACGCGGGACTCCCGGTCGAGGGTGAGGTTCGGGGAGTCCTGTCTACGGCTTTCGCGCGGGCCGTTCGGGCATGTCGGCGGCGCGTCGGTGAATTGGCCGCATTCGTGTGCTTTGATCCCCGGAACAGGCGAATCGCCCGGGAGCCCGCCACGGGGAGTGGCGAAGGAGCGGGAGGTCCACGGGGTGGGCCTCCCGCTCCGCTTTGCCGCCGGGCCGGTTCCTCCGGAGCCGGAAGCCGGCCGGTCCCCGGCCCGGAGACCGGCGCCGGGACCGGCCGGGACCGGTCGGCCTAGAAGAAGCCGACCGCGTCGGGGGAGTAGCTGACCAGCAGGTTCTTGGTCTGCTGGTAGTGCTCCAGCAGCGCCTTGTGGGTCTCCCGCCCGATGCCGGAGTTCTTGTACCCGCCGAAGGCCGCGTGGGCCGGGTAGGCGTGGTAGCAGTTCGTCCAGACCCGGCCCGCCTGGATGGCGCGGCCGGCCCGGTGGGCGGTGTTCAGGTCGCGGGTCCAGACGCCCGCGCCGAGCCCGTACTGGGTGTCGTTGGCGAGGGCGACGGCCTGGTCGAAGCCGTCGAAGCGGGTGACCGAGACGACCGGGCCGAAGATCTCCTCCTGGAAGACCCGCATCGCGTTGTCGCCCTCGAAGACCGTCGGCGTCACGTAGTACCCGTCGGCCAGCGCGCCGCCGAGGTCGGCCCGCTCGCCGCCCACCAGGACCTTGGCGCCCTCGTCCCGGCCGATCTCGAAGTAGGAGAGGATCTTCTTCAGCTGCTCGACGCTGGCCTGGGCGCCGACCTGGGTCTCGGTGTCCAGCGGATTGCCCTGGCGCATCGCCCGCACCCGGTCCAGGCCGTCGGCGAGCAGCCGCTCGTAGATCGCGGAGTCGATCAGCGCGCGGCTGGGGCAGGTGCAGACCTCGCCCTGGTTGAGGGCGAACATCGCGAAGCCCTCGACGGCCTTGTCGTAGAAGGCGTCCGAGGCGGCGGCGACGTCGGCGAAGAAGACGTTGGGGCTCTTGCCGCCGAGCTCCAGCGTGGCCGGGATCAGGTTGTCGGCGGCCGAGCGGGCGATCAGCCGGCCGGTGCCGGTCTCGCCGGTGAAGGCGATCTTGCGGATCCGGGGGCTGGCGGCGAGCGGGGCGCCCGCCTCCTCGCCGAAGCCGGTGACGATGTTGACCAGGCCGGGCGGCAGCAGGTCGGCGGTCAGCTCGGCGAGCAGCAGCACCGAGGCCGGGGTCTGCTCGGCGGGCTTGAGCACCACCGCGTTGCCGGCCGCGAGCGCCGGGGCGAGCTTCCAGATCGCCATCAGGATCGGGAAGTTCCACGGGATGATCTGGCCGACCACGCCCAGCGGCTCGTGGAAGTGGTACGCCACGGTGTCCTCGTCCAGCTGGGAGAGGCTGCCCTCCTGGGCGCGCAGCGCACCGGCGAAGTAGCGCAGGTGGTCGACCGCGAGCGGGAGGTCGGCGGCCAGCGTCTCGCGCACCGGCTTGCCGTTCTCCCAGCTCTCCGCGACGGCCAGCTGCTCCAGGTTGGCCTCCATCCGGTCGGCGACCCGCAGCAGCACCTGCGCCCGCTCGGCGGCCGGGGTGCGGCCCCAGGCCGGGGCGGCGGCGTGGGCCGCGTCCAGGGCGGCCTCGATGTCCTCGGCGGTGCCGCGGGCGACCTCGGTGAACACCTCGCCGGTGACCGGGGTCGGGTTGTCGAAGTACTCGCCGCGCACCGGGGGCTTCCATGCGCCGCCGATCCAGTGCTCGTACCGGGAGCGGTAGGTGACGATGCTGCCGGGGGTGCCGGGGGGCTGGTAGACCGTCATGCTCGGTGTCTCCTCGCTGCGTCGGGCGCCGCCCGGTCCGGCTCGGACCGCGGGCAGCGCGCCGGACCGCCCGGTCAGGGGCGGTCCGGCGGAGGGTTTCGGACACGCCATGGGACCGGCGCCCCGCCGGGGCGCCCGTCGCCGAGCACGATAGCCGTCGGGCGCCCGGCGCGGCTACGGTCCGTACGCCCGTCCCGTACGGAGGGTGCACCCTTCCCGTCGTTCCCGTGCTTCCCGTCGTCTCCGTCGTCCCCGTCGTCCCCGTTGTTCCCGGGGTGCCGCCGGAGAGCCGGTAGCGGATCACCGCGGGGCTCCCGGACCGGACCGCCGCGGGCGCGGTGCACCGAACCGGATCACTGGGGGGGCGCGCGTTCCGGCCGCGTTCCCGCGGCGCGCCGCCGCGCGCCGCCGCGTGGCCGGGTCGGCACCCTCGGGGCGCGCCACCGCACGAGGTCGGACGGTTCCGGCCGCGCGCCGGTCAGACCACGTGGTACCGACCGGTGCGGGCCTCCCAGCTGAGGTAGCCGGCCAGCCAGGTGAGCAGCCCGTCCGCGTACCGCCGGGCGATCGACTGTTCGATCCGGGAGAGGCCCAACTCGCGGTGGACGTCCGGCAGTCTGCCGTGCAGCTCGGCGCAGCGGTCGACCATCAGCTGGGCCTCGGCGATGACCGCCGCGCAGGCCTCCTCGGGCGTGCAGCGCCGCTCCCGCTGGACGATCATGACCAGGTTGTTCACGTCCCCGCGGGGCGCCTCCAGCGGGTAGGAGCGCACGTCGTTGCTGAGTGACGGTATGTCGGCGGCCAGCTGGCGGAGTTGACGCAGCACCGGGTGGTGCAGCACGGCGGCCGGGACCTCGAACTGGCCCAGGCGTTCGACCATGTCGAAGATGGTCTCCATGGCGGCCGTCCCGCGCCGCAGCTCCAGGTAGCCGGCCCGGTCCGGCGGCCGGGTGGAGATCCGGCCGGCCGCCTCGGCCGGGTGACTGGCCAGGTAGTACTCCCAGTTGTACGCGGCGCGGGCCTGCCAGCGGGCCGGCATGCCCTGCACGCTGCGGTCCCACAGGTCGGCGAAGGCGGTCTCGACCGGGGAGTTCTGGTCGGGTCGGGCGCCGTGCAGGACGGCGATCAGGCGTTCGCAGATCGGGGCCACCTCGGCGGGGCGGCGGCCGAGCGGGCCGTCGAACTGGTCGTCGAAGAGGAAGTAGAACCCCATCAGGTCGGCGGCCAGGGCGAGTTCCTCCGGACCGGCGTCCGGATAGCCGAGTGCGGCGAGGTCCACCACCTCCCAGTGCGCGTAGCCGGGGTGGTCGGCGTCGGGCAGCAGCGGGTGGCGGATCAGCCAGTCTCGGTGCAGTTCGGTGGCGCGCGGGCCGTGCGGACTGCGGCGGTGCGGGAACGGAATCTGAAGTGAGGTGTCGTCAGACATCGGACTCCCGGTGCAGCGGATGGTGGGGGCGCTTGGTGTTCGAGCACTGTCGGTGGGGGGAGTTGACGCGGCGAGGCGCGAACGGGGGCGGTGGTTTTCGCAAGATCATCTGCGCCTCGAAGGCCGTAGGGTATCTGATGTAATGATCGGACGTTAGGGATATAGGGCAATTGCCCTTGCCGCGCCCTCCAAACCCTCACCGTCCGCCCCAGCCTGCACGAACGCCCCACGGGGAGGTCCGTACGGCGCTAACCTCGGCTCCACGCAGTGATGGAGCTGTGACGCGAGCGGGCGAGGCGGAGGCGCGACGGTGACCGAGCAGGAGAACGCAATTCGGGCGGGTGCTGGTTCCGCCGGCGACGGCGACGGCGCCGCGCCCCGGGTCCGCCTGCGCGATCGCGACGCCGAACTGCGTTCGGTGGAGGCCGCCGTCGACCGGCTCTGCCGCGGATTCGCCGCCGGCGGCACCGAGATCGGTGACCTGCTCACCTTCTCCGGCCGCCCCGGCATCGGCAAGACCAGCCTGCTCCACGAGGTCCGGCGGCTCGCCAAGCTCCGCGAGGGCGCCACCGTGCTGTTCGCCCGGGGCGGCGAACGGCAGTTCAAGGAGCCGTACCACGTCCTGCGCCAGCTGCTCCAGCCCGTGCTCAGCGACCTCCGGCCCGAGGTGTTCAGCCAGGTCATGGGCACCTGGGAGGAGGTCGTCGGACCGGCCATGGGCATCAAGCAGCCCAAGGCCGGCGCCCGCCGCCTCGACCCGCAGGGCGTGCGCGACGGCCTCGACTACGTCATCACCCAACTCGCGCCGCGCCGCGCGCCGATGGTGATGATCGTCGACGACCTGCACTGGGCGGACGGGGAGTCACTGTCCTGGCTGACCAAGTTCGCCATCCGATCGAGTGAACTTCCCGTCCTGCTGGTCTTCGCGTTCCGGGAGGACGAGAACGACTGGCCGACCGAGACCCAGGAGCCGTTCCGGAAGGACGTCCTGCGGCTCAAGGGCCGCAAGCACGAACTCAACCGGCTCACCCTCAGCTCCGTCACCGACATGATCCGCGCCGAACTCGGCGACAAGGCGGAGGACGCCTTCTGCTACGAGTTCTGGAACGTCGTCAACGGGAACCCGTTCGAGGCCAACGCCCTGCTCGACCAGGTCCGCGACCAGGAACTCGAACCGGTCGAGGAGAACTCCCGGCAGCTGCGCGAACTCGCCGTCGACGCCACCGGGATGACCCTCAAGAGCTGGCTGGACCGGCTCGGCGCCAGCACCCTGCGCTTCGCCTGGGCCTGCGCGATGCTGGGCACCGACATCCGGGTCGACCTCGCCACCCGGATCTCCACCCAGAGCACCGAGGGCGCCCGCGACTCCATCAAGCAGCTGCGCAAGCAGCGCGTGCTGACCCAGACCCCCAACGGGAACCTGGAGTTCGTCCACCCGCTGATCGCCAGCTCCATCTACAACACCATGCCGGACGCCACCCGACTCGGCATGCACGGCATCGCCGCGGCCGAGATCGAGAACGCCGGGCTCGGCCTGCTCGCCGCCTCCCGCCACCTGGTCGAGACCCACTCCGGCGAGGGCGACGACCGGATCGTCAAGAAGCTGCGCCGCGCCGCCGTCGAACACCAGCTGATCGGCGCCCCCGAGGCCGCCCAGCGCTGTCTGCACCGCGCGCTCAACGAGCCGCCCGCCGACGAGATCAAGGCCGAGGTGCTGTACGAACTCGGCTGCTCCGCGCTGCTCACCGACCCCGTCGCCACCGTCAACCAGCTCAAGCTGGCCCTCGACCCCGACGAGGTGCCGCTCCGTCCCGAACTGCGCGTGGACGCCACCTTCCGGCTGTCCGAGGTGCTCGCCCACAGCGGTGAGCTGGGCCAGGCGGCCCTGGTCTGCCAGAAGGAGGCCCAGCAGACCGCCGATCCGGCCGGGCGCCAGCGGCTCCAGGCCGCCTCGTTCATGTGGCACGCCTTCCGGAAGTCCGAGGAGGACGGCCCCGGCCGCTCCGCGCGGCTCGGCGAGATGTGCCGGAACCTGGGCGGACGGACGGCGGCCGACCGGGCCGTACTCGCCATGCGCGCCTGGGACCTCACCCTGCGCGGCGCCCCCTCCGCCGAGGCGCTGGCGCTCGCCGACGAGGTCCTCGACGCCGGACGGCTGCCCAAGGGCCTCGGCTGGACCGACACCACCTGGGGCTTCGAACTGCCCTCGATGCTCGGCCTGACGTACATCTACAACGACCGCATCGCCCAGGCCGAACGGCTGGCCGCGGACGCCATCATCCAGTTCGAGATCGCCGGTTGGAGCGGCGCCCACCGGGGCTTCGCCTACTTCCTGATGGGCCTGGCCCGGTTCCGCCGCGGCCTGCTCGCCGAGGCCGAGGACTTCCTGCGCCGGGCGCACCGCATCTCCGAGCGGATCGGGCAGCGGCTGCCGCTGGCCTGGGACGCGATCGGCGTGCTCGTCGACACCCTGATCGCCCGCGGCCGGGTCGAGGAGGCCTGGACCCTGGCCAACGACTTCGGCTTCCACCCGCCGTACCACTCGACGGCCATGGTGCTGCCGGACGCGGCCTCGCTGTACGGCAAGCTGCTGGTCGCCAAGGAGAAGTACGCGGGCGCGGCCGCCGCGCTCACCGAGGCCGGCGCCCAGCTGGAGGTCCGCGGCTGGCGCAACACCGTCTGGGCGCCCTGGGCCGGCCACCTCGCCATCGCGATCGCGCGCGACGAGCCCGAGCGCGCCCGCGACTACGCCGAGCGGGCGGTCCAGGACGCCCGGAACTTCGGCACCGCCTCGGCGATCGGCAGCGCGCTGCGCCTGCAGGCCCGGATCGAGGACGGCCAGGCGGCGGTCGAGCTGCTGGAGGACGCCGTGACGTACCTCGGGCAGTCCCCGGCCGGTTACGAGCACGCCGTCGCGCTGGTGGACCTCGGCGCCGCGCTGCGCCGGGTCGGGCGGCTGGACGACGCCCAGGAGTACCTGTACCAGGGCATCGAACTGGCCCAGCACTGCTCCGCGGAGGGGCTGGTCGACCGGGCCCGGCGGGAGCTGGCCAACTACGGCCTGCGGCCCAACCGGCTCGGGCTGCGCGACTTCCGGGAGACCATCGACACGCTCAGCAGCGCGGAGTGGGAGGTCGCCAAGCGGGCCGTGCAGGGCGTGCCGCCGCAGCGGATCGCCGACGAGCTCGGGGTGCCGATCGGCCTGGTCAACCGTCGGCTGGCGGCGGTCTACCGCAAGGCGGGCAGCGGGCCGGACGGCCTGGCCTCGGCGCTCGGGCTGCCGCCGCAGCAGCGGGACGCGAGCGGGCTGGAGGACCTGGACGACTAGGCCCGGCCGACGTGGGCGGCACAGGCGGCGCCGGGCGCGGCCGACCGGACAGGACCCGGGCGCGGCAGACCGGACAGGACAGGACCCGGGCGCGGCCGGTGCGGGCCGCGCAGGCGGCGGCGCGCAGGTCCGGGGGAGCGCCCCCGCTGCCGCCGCCGTCGCTAGGCTGACGGACACGGGGCTGCCGCGGCGACCCCTCGACGGACCAGGAACCCGGGCGGCCGCGGTGCGACGCGGCCGCGAGTGAGGAGCAGGCCAATGGCGAGCGAGGCCACCAGCGTGCGGCAGGAACCCCTGGAACCCGCGGGCGCGGGCGCCGCGATCGAGCGCTGGACGCTCACGGCCGGCCGGTACGAGGCGAGCGTGCTCACCCTCGGCGCGACCCTGCACACCCTGAGCGCGCCGGACCGCTCCGGTCGCTCCGCCCAACTGCTGCTCGCCACCGACCGGTTGTCCGAGATCCTCGGCCCGGCCCGGCACTACGGCACGGTGGTGGGCCGGTACGCCAACCGGATCGACCGCTCGGCGGTCACCATCGACGGCGAGGAGCACCAGCTCGCCCCGACCGGCGGCGGCGTGACCATCCACGGCGGCCCGGACGGCTTCGCGCACCGGATGTGGGCGGCCGAGCCGGTCGCGGGCGGGGTGCGGCTGGCGCTGCACAGCCCGGACGGGGACCAGGGCTTCCCGGGCGCGCTGGACGTCACCGTCACGTACACCCTGGACGCCTCCGGCGAGCTGGTGATCGCCTACCGTGCCGTCACCAGCAAGCCGACCGTCGTCAACCTGACCAACCACGCGTACATCAACCTCGCGGGTGAAGGCAGCGGTGACGTCCTCGGCCACCTGCTCACCCTGGACGCCGACGCGTACACCCCGGCCGACGAGCGGCAGATCCCGTACGGCCGGACCGAGCCGGTGGCCGGCACGCCGTTCGACTTCACGGTGGCGACGCCGATCGGCAAGTCGGTGCACGACGAGCACCCCCAGCTGGCCGGGCCGGGCGGCTACGACCACAACTGGGTGCTGCGCGCCCGCCCGGCCGACGGCAGCCCGGCGCGGGCCGCGCTGCTGGAGGACCCGGTCAGCGGCCGCACCCTGGAGGTGCTGACCACCGAGCCGGGCGTCCAGGTCTACACGGCGAACAAGTTCCAGGGCGCGGTCACCGGCGCGAGCGGCGTCCCGTACGGGCCGTTCGCCGGGATCGCGCTGGAGACCCAGCACTTCCCGGACTCCCCGCACCACCCGGAGTTCCCCAGCACGGAGCTGCGGCCGGGGGAGGAGTTCCGCTCGACGACGGTGCTCCGGCTGGGGGTCAACTAGCGCCGGTCCGGCTCCTGGCGGCCCAGGTCCCGGCGCATGCAGAGCCGGGGCCAGCGGTCCAGGCCGTGCTCGGCCTCCTTGCGGCGGATCTCGCGCAGGCCGGGGGTGAGTTCCTCCCCGGCCAGCGGGCGGAAGCCGCAGCGGGCGTAGTAGGGGGCGTTCCAGGGGACCTCGGCGAAGGTGGTGAGGGTGAGCGCCGGGGCGTTGGTGGTGTCGGCGAGGTGCTCGATCAGCGCCCGGCCGATGCCGCGGCGGGCGTGGTCGGGGCGCACGGAGACCTGCTCGATGTGCAGCGCGCCGTCCACCGGTTCGGCCAGCAGGTAGGCGGCGACGGTCCCGTCCGGGGCCTCGGCGAGCAGGGCGACGCCCTGCTCCAGGTAGTGCGCCAGCTCCTCCGGGGCCGGGGGTTCGTCCTCGGCGATCTCCGGCATGCCGATCGCGGCGAAGGGCGCGCCGGCGGCCCGTTCCAGCTCGGTGAGCAGGGGAAGTTCGTCCCTGGTGACGGCTCTGATTCGCATGCGTCCAGTCTGCTGCAGAGCGCTTTCGGCCACGCACGGTGGTTCCGTCGGCCAGCCCGTGGAGGGGCGAATCGGACGAACCGGGGCAATCGGTGTCGCCGTCAACTACTGGGCGGCAACGTCCAGGACACGCAGATGTAACGATCCTCGTTTCTTGCAGAAACTTTCTGCAAGGACTTTCCGTCGCTCTGACGCCGCTGTTAACTTCCTTCCCGAGCCCGACGGCAGCAACGGTGCGGTCGGCACGAGGCAGCCATTATGCGCCTGCCTCCGAACATCTCGGGCACCCCCACCCTCCCTAGGAGTTCTCATGCGGCGTGGCATCGCGGCCTCTGCCCTCGTTGTGGCCCTCGCGGTCTCGATGGCTGCTTGTGGCAGCAGCGGCTCCAGCTCCGACGGCAAGGCCGACGGGTCGGTCACCCTCACGTACTGGGACACGTCGAACGCCACCAACGAGGCGCCGAACTACCAGGAGCTCGTCAAGAAGTTCGAGGCCGCCAACCCGAACGTCAAGGTCGACTTCGTCAACGTGCCGTTCGACCAGGCGCAGAACAAGCTCCAGACCGCCATGGGGGCCAAGGGCGCTCCGGATGTCTTCCGCTCCGAGGTCGGCTGGACCGCCGCCTTCGCCAAGGCCGGCTACCTGGAGCCGCTGGACGGCACCCCGGCCGCCGCCGACACCTCCGCGTTCCAGCCGAGCCTGATCCAGCAGGCCAAGTACGAGGGCAAGCTGTACGGCGTGCCGCTGGTGACCGACACCCTCGGCCTGCTCTACAACAAGGAGCTGTTCACCAAGGCCGGCATCACCGAGGCGCCGAAGACCTGGGACGAGCTGAAGGCCGACGCCGCCGCCGTCAAGGAGAAGGCCGGTGTGGACGGCTTCTGGCTGAAGGCCGCGGACGGCTACTACGCGATGCCGTTCCTGTTCGGCGAGGGCACCGACACCGTCGACGCCGCCGGCAAGAAGATCACCGTCGCCTCGCCGGAGGCCGTCAAGGCCGTCGAGACCTACAAGTCGATGTTCACCGCGCCCGGCACCGCCAAGGCCGACGTCACCACCGACGCCTACGCGCACATGATGGACGCCTTCAACAGCGGCAAGGTCGCGGCGATCGTCCAGGGCCCCTGGGAGATCACCAACATCTACAAGGGCTCCGCCTTCGCCGACAAGAACAACCTCGGCATCGCGGCCGTCCCGGGTGGCTCCGCCGGCAAGGGCGGCGCCCCCACCGGCGGCCACAACATCTCGGTCTACGCCGGTGCGGACAAGGCCCACAAGGCCGCCGCGGAGAAGTTCGCCGCCTTCATGACCTCGGCCGAGAGCCAGGCGTTCATCGCGCAGAAGAACTCCACCCTGCCCACCCGCTCCGACGCCTTCACCGCCGAGGTCAAGGCCGACCCGGGCATCGCCGGCTTCCAGTCCGTGCTGAGCAGCGCCAAGCCGCGTCCCGAACTGCCCGAGTACAGCTCGCTGTTCGCCTCGCTCGGCACCAACCTGGGCAAGGCCGTCCAGGGCACGGGCACCCAGGACGCGCTGAACACCGTCTCCACCGACTACGCCAAGCTCCTGCCGGGCTTCGCCAAGTAGTCCCGGTGCCCGGCCCGCCGGCTGACAGGTGACGGCGAACAGATGACAGAGAACAGATAACAGATTTCATCATCTGTCAGTTGTCCGCTGTCACCCGTCGCTCCGGCGGGCCGGGCCGTCGGCTCCCCCGAGAATTCCCCCCGAGAAGGTGCAAACGATGTCAGTCGCCGTGCAGGGCGCCACCGGCAAGGGCAGCCGGGAGCGCGAGCAGCGTCCGGGCCTGCTGGAACGCGTCAAGCGCTCCTACGCCAAGCACTGGTACGCCTATGCGATGATCGCCCCGGTCGTGCTGGTGCTCGGCGTGCTGGTGCTCTACCCGCTCGCCGAGGGCATCTGGCTCACCCTCACCGACGCCAACAGCCTCAACGTGGCCCGCAAGATCGGCGTCAACGAGATCCCGGCGAGCTACGAGTTCGTCGGCTTCCACAACTACGCCGACATCCTCTGGGGCCCCGGCTCGTACGACCGCTTCTGGTCGCACTTCGTCTGGACCATCGCCTGGACGGCCGTCTGCGTCTTCCTGCACTACACCCTCGGCCTCGGCCTGGCCCTGCTGCTCAACCAGAAGCTGCGCGGCCGCGCCGTCTACCGGATGCTGCTCATCCTGCCCTGGGCCGTACCGACCTTCGTCACCGTCTTCTCCTGGCGCCTGATGCTCGCCGACGGCGGCGTCGTCAACGGCATCCTCTCCTTCCTGCACCTGCCCGAGCCGGGCTGGCTCACCGAGCCGTGGGCGCAGAAGGCGGCCGCGATCATGGTGAACACCTGGGCCGGCGTGCCGTTCATGATGATCTCGCTGCTCGGCGGCCTCCAGTCGATCCCGGCCGAGCTGTACGAGGCCGCCGAGATGGACGGCGCCTCCGCCTGGCAGCGGTTCCGGTACGTCACCCTGCCCGGGCTGCGCTCGGTCTCCTCCACGGTCGTGCTGCTCGGCGTGATCTGGACGTTCAACCAGTTCAACGTGATCTTCCTGCTGTTCGGCACCGGAGCCCCCGACGCCCAGCTGCTGGTCACCTGGGCGTACCGGCTCGGCTTCGGCCAGATCCCCCGGGACTACGCGCAGTCCGCCGCCTACGGCGTGATCCTGCTGTCCATCCTGATCGTCTTCACCGCCTTCTACCGGCGCTGGCTCGCCCGCAACGAGCAGGCCAACGGCTGAGGCCCCGGACCCAGTTGACCCACGAAGGCAGGTAACCCCGATGAGCACCACCACCGAACTCCCGGCCCGCGCGGCGGCGCCGGCCCCGGCCGCCCGGCCCGCCAAGGTCCGCCGCCGCGGCGAGCGCAGCCCGCTGGCCCGGGCGCTGTCCCACGGCACCCTGATCCTGGCCGGCCTGATCGCGCTGTTCCCGGTCGCGTGGATCCTGTTCGTCTCGCTCGGCCCGGACAAGACCGACTACCTCCACCCCGGCCAGATCCTCGACAAGCTCACGCTGTCGAACTACCAGCACGTGCTGTCCGACACCGACTTCTTCACCTGGTTCGGCAACGCCCTGCTGGTCTCCGGCATCACCACGGTGTTCGGCGTGCTGGTCGCCGCCACCACCGGCTACGCCGTCTCCCGGATGAAGTTCCCCGGGCACAAGCCGCTGATGTGGTCGCTGCTGGTGACCCAGATGTTCCCGATCGCGGTGCTGATCGTGCCGATGTACACGATGCTCTCCGAACTCGGCCTGCTGGACAGCTACACCGGCCTGATCCTGGTCTACTCGACCACCACGGTGCCGTACTGCGCCTGGCTGCTGAAGGGCTACTTCGACACCATCCCGGTGGAGATCGACGAGGCCGGCCGGGTCGACGGGCTCTCCCCGTTCGGCACCTTCTGGCGGCTGGTGCTGCCGCTCGCCCGCCCGGGCCTGGCGGTGGCGGCCTTCTACTCCTTCCTCACCTACTGGGCCGAGGTGCCGTTCGCCTCCACCTTCATGCTCAGCTCCGACAAGTACACGTTGGCCGTCGGACTCCAGACCTTCGTCAGCGAGCACGACGCCCAGTGGAACCTGATGGCCGCGACCGCCGTGCTGATCGCGATCCCGTCCGCGGCGTTCTTCTACCTGGTGCAGCGCCACCTGGTCACCGGCCTGACCGCCGGTGCCTCCAAGTCGTAGCGCGCCGGCCCGCGTCACGCGCCCGACGCCGCAAGCCCCTCCACGCCCCGGCGGGACGGCCCGTCGTCACGCGCCTCCACGTCCCAGCGCCTTCCGCTCCTCTAGTCCCCAAGGGATACCGTCCATGACCCAGAACCTGGCCGACACCTCCCGGCCTGCCGCCGACACCGCTCACGAGGCGGCCGCCCTGGCTTCGGTGACTGGCAGCGCGTCCAGAGGCTGGTGGCGGGACGCGGTCATCTACCAGGTGTACCCGCGCAGCTTCGCCGACTCCAACGGCGACGGCATGGGCGACCTGCCCGGCATCCGCAGCCGACTGCCCTACCTGCGCGACCTCGGCGTGGACGCGGTGTGGCTCTCGCCGTTCTACGCCTCGCCGCAGGCGGACGCCGGCTACGACGTCGCCGACTACCGCGCGGTGGACCCGATGTTCGGCACCCTGCTGGACGCGGACGCGCTCATCCGGGACGCCCACGACCTGGGCCTGCGGATCATCGTCGACCTCGTCCCCAACCACTCCTCGGACCAGCACGAGTGGTTCCAGCGAGCCCTGCGCGAGGGCCCCGGCTCCCCGCTGCGCGACCGCTACCACTTCCGCCCCGGCAAGGGCGAGAGCGGCGAACTGCCGCCCAACGACTGGGAGTCCATCTTCGGCGGCCCGGCCTGGACCCGCACCGAGAACCCGGACGGCACCCCCGGCGACTGGTACCTGCACCTGTTCGCGCCGGAGCAGCCCGACTTCAACTGGGAGAACCGGGCCGTCGCCGACGAGTTCCGCTCGATCCTGCGGTTCTGGCTCGACATGGGCGTGGACGGCTTCCGCATCGACGTCGCCCACGGCCTGGTCAAGGCCCCCGGCCTGCCCGACCTCGGCGGCTCCGACCAGCTCAAGCTGCTCGGCAACGACGTCATGCCGTTCTTCGACCAGGACGGCGTGCACGAGATCTACCGCAGCTGGCGCAAGATCCTGGACGAGTACCCGGGGCAGCGGATCGGCGTCGCCGAGGCCTGGACCCCGACCGTCCAGCGCACCGCCAACTACGTCCGTCCCGACGAGCTGCACCAGGCCTTCAACTTCCAGTACCTGGGCACCGATTGGGACGCCGCCGCGCTGCGTGAGGTGATCGACCTCTCGCTCGACTCGATGCGCCCGGTCGACGCCCCCACCACCTGGGTGCTGTCCAACCACGACGTCACCCGGCACGCCACCCGGTTCGCCAACGAGCCCGGCCTCGGCACCCAGATCCGCACCCCCGGCGACCGTCCGCTGGGGCTGCGCAGGGCCCGCGCCGCCACCCTGCTGATGCTCGCGCTGCCCGGCTCGGCGTACGTCTACCAGGGCGAGGAGCTCGGCCTGCCGGACGTCACCGACCTGCCGGACGAGGTCCGCCAGGACCCGTCCTTCTTCCGCCAGGCCGGCCAGGACGGCTACCGCGACGGCTGCCGCGTCCCGATCCCGTGGTCCGGCACCGAGGCCCCGTACGGCTTCGGCCCGGCGGCCGGCGGGCCGTCCTGGCTGCCGCAGCCGGCCGAGTGGGCCGAGCTGAGCGTCGAGGCGCAGACCGGGGACCCGACCTCCACGCTGGAGCTCTACCGCAGCGCGCTGGCCGTCCGCCGGGCACAGCCCGACCTCGGCGCCGGCACCGAGGTCGAGTGGCTGGAGAGCCCCGAGGGCACCCTGGTGTTCCGCCGCGGCGCCTTCGTCTGCACCGTGAACACCACCGGCGAGCCGGTGCGGATCACGGCCCCGGGCACGCTGCTGCTGGCCTCGGCCGGCCTCGTGGTGGACGGCGGCGAGACCGTGCTCGCTCCGGACACGACCGGCTGGTGGGCGGTCTGACGTGGTTGGAATAGGCTCTGGGACCGTGACTACGGCGCGACTCTCAGACATCGCGGCGCAGGCGGGGGTCAGCGAAGCCACCGTCTCCCGCGTGCTCAACGGCAAGGCGAACGTTTCCGCCGCCACCCGGCAGACCGTGCTGGCGGCGCTGGACGTGCTCGGGTACGAGCGGCCGACCCGCCTTCGCCAGCGCAGCGCTGGGCTGATCGGTCTGATCACGCCGGAGCTGAGCAACCCGATCTTCCCCGCGCTGGCCCAGGTGATCGAGCAGGTGCTCAGCCGGCACGGCTTCACGCCGGTGCTCTGCACCCAGACGCCGGGCGGGTCCACCGAGGACGAACTGGTGGAGATGCTGGTGGACCGGGGCGTGGCGGGCATCGTCTTCGTCTCCGGGCTGCACGCCGACACCACCGCGGACCACGACCGCTACGCCCGGCTGGCCGGGCGCGGGGTGCCGTTCGTGCTGATCAACGGCTTCAGCGAGAAGATCGACGCGCCGTTCATCTCGCCGGACGACCGGTCCGCGATGTGGATGGCCGTCCAGCACCTCGCCGAACTCGGGCACGAGCGGATCGGGCTGGCCGTCGGCCAGCGCCGGTACGTGCCGGTGCTGCGCAAGATCGAGGGCTTCACGGCCGCGATGCGCGATGTGCTCGGGCGCACCCGGGAGGAGGCCGAGGACCTCGTCCACCACACGCTGTTCAGCGTGGAGGGCGGGCACGCGGCGGCGGGCGCCCTGCTCGACAAGGGCTGCACGGCGATCGTCTGCGGGAGCGACATGATGGCGCTCGGGGCGATCCGGGCGGTGCGGCAGCGCGGGCTGTCGGTGCCGCAGGACGTGTCGGTGGTCGGGTTCGACGACTCGCCGCTGATCGCCTTCACCGAGCCGCCGTTGACCACGATCCGGCAGCCGGTCGAGGCGATGGCCACGGCGGCGGTGGACGCGTTGCTGGAGGAGGTCGGCGGGAACGCGGTCCAGCGCGGCGAGTTCATGTTCCAGCCGGAGCTGGTGATGCGCGGGTCCACCGGGGCCTGCGCGCGCTGAGCGTCGGGCGTGACGGCCGTAGAGGCTGTGACAGCTGTCGCGGCTGTCGCGGCCGAGCTGACGGAAGGGCCCCGGAGGGCGGTTGCGCTCCGGGGCCCTTCGGCGTGCGCGCGGTCGGGCGTCGGGGGTGGGGCGGTGCGGGCGGCGCGGGCCGCTGTGCGGGCGTCGGGGGTCCGGCGGGCGGGGTCAGCCCTCCTGGGCGGTCGGGCGGTCGACCGTCAGGCGGTGCCCGTCGGCGGCCTCGCCGGTGCGGGTCTCGGTCCGGCGGCCGCGGGCCAGGTAGTCGCGCAGGACGAGTTCGACGGCGTCCTGTGGGTTCTTGGTGCCGGAGAGCATCATCGCGTCGATCGCGAGGTTCGCGTCGAGGGTGACGGTGACCTGGGCCATGTGACTCCTCCTCGGGTGCAGAGCAGCAGCATGCCCGCTGGGACGGCGAACCACCACGGGATACGGCGGAACCGCCCGAGGGAACCCGGGCGGCGGCCCGGAGGCGGGAACGCCGGAACCCCCGGGGAGAGCGACCAGACTCTCCCCGGGGGCGGCGGGTGGTCAGCGTTCGGGCGGCGGCCGATGGCTGACAGATGACAGCTGACAGATGATGAAATCTGTTATCTGTTATCTGAAATCTGTCAGCTGTCGGCTGTCCTCCGTCAGCTGTCGGCCGTGCGCCGTCCTCAGACCCGGCCGGCGAAGTCCGGGGCCCAGTTGGCGATGCTCTGCTCGCGGACGCCCGAGCTCGGGTTGGCGGCCTCGACGTACTTGCCGTTGCCGACGTAGATCGCGACGTGGTAGACGCCGGAGTCCTTGCCGTTGTTGGACCAGAACAGCAGGTCGCCCGGCTGGAGGCTGTCCAGCGAGACGTGGGTGCTGGCGGCGGCCTGGTCGGCGGCGACGCGCGGCACGGAGATGCCCGCGGCGCGCAGCGCGGCCTGGGTCAGGCCGGAGCAGTCCCAGCCGCCGTTGCCGGTGCCGCCGTAGACGTACGCCTGACCGACCTTCGACTCGGCGAAGGAGACCGCGGCGGCCATGCTGCCGGTGGCGGCCGGAGCCTGGGTCTGGGTCTGGGCCTGCGGAGCGGGCTTGGCGGCCGGCTTGGCGGCCGGGGCCGGGGTCTGCGCGGTCGGCTGGGCCTCCACGGCACCGCCGTTCGCGGACTGGCCGGTCTTCTGCGAGCGGTCGAACCAGGTGAAGTCCGAGCCGGACTTGCCGGCGGAGGCGCCGTCGGCCTGGGCCTGGCCGTTGCCGCCGAAGGACAGGTGCTGGCCCGGGTAGATGGTGTCCGGGCCGTCGGTCAGGGTGCCGCGGTTGAGCTCGTACAGCCGCTGCCAGCCGCCCTGCACCTTGTGCTGGTCGGCGATGGAGGACAGCCAGTCGCCCTCGACCACGGTGTAGTCGCCGCTCTGGGCCTGCTGCTGGCGCTTCTGGGCCCAGTCGCTGCCGGAGGTGGCGGAGCCGGTGGTGGCCTGCGCGCCGTCCTGGGCGGGCGCGGCGGGCTTGACGGGCTTCGCGGCCGGAGCGGCCGGGGCCTGGGTCTGCGCGGGCTTGGCAGCCGGCTTCGCGGCCGGAGCGGCGGGCTTGGCGGCGGTCGAGCCGGCGGTGGAGCCCGCCGAGGTGTCGACCGCGGCGGCGGCGCCGCCCTTGGTGAGACCGGCCTGGACCGAGCACACCGGCCAGGCGCCGGGGCCCTGCGAGGCGAGGACCTTCTCGGCGATGGCGATCTGCTGGTCCTTGGTGGCCAGGTCGGCGCGCGCCGCGAAGGCGGTGCCGCCGAAGGAGGACCAGGTGCTGTTGGTGAACTGGAGGCCGCCGTAGAAGCCGTTGCCGGTGTTGATGCTCCAGTTGCCGCCGCTCTCGCACTGGGCGACCTTGTCCCAGGTGGCGACGGAGGCGGCGGAGGCGGTGCCCGAGGTGAGGCAGGGAACGGTGAGGCCGACGCCCGCGACGCCGAGGGCGGCGATCACGCGACGGGTGCGGCTGGACAGGCGGGTGCCGTTGGTGGGCAGCATGAAGACGCGGTCCTCTCCCACGCCTGCGAGGTGAGCTGTCGGATTCGGGCTGGAGTTGCCCGGCCGTGCGGTGGCACGGCTTCACCCCTAGCCCTGGACCGTTCCGGAGAACCGTCCGGGGCGACTTACCTGTGGGTCCCCCGCTCCTGCCGTGGTGCGTTTTCGCGCTGCCAGGACATCCGACGGCAGGACTCGGCGTCGCGGATGAACCGGGTTCGTGTGGTCACGAACGGGGAGCACGTTAATCAGACTTAAGTTCAAACTGCAAATGCCTGTGACGTGCATCACGGTTTAGTGGAAACTGCCAAATTCACGCTTCATCATGATCGTAAATGATCGTTTTCAGGCAAGGCCGTTGCGGAACCCGACAACTGGCTCCGCCTCAGGAATGGCGTGACGGTGCGTCGAATCGCGAAAGGGTGCACGCCGGCGGGTGGGGGAGTGGCCGCGATTCGAGCCCCTGGGGCCGCGCTCCCTATTTCCTTTCAAATAGCGCCAGAACGGACATTCCGCGTCAATGTCGCCGGGCCGTCGCCGCCGGGCTTCCGGACGGCGAC